>CAMFLD010000001.1 GCA_945957245.1 uncultured Flavobacterium sp.
GAGTAAGGCTTAGCATTGATGGCAAAGTAATTTCAAAAGCCCGTGCAACCTCAAAAAAGAAAGCTGAAGAAAAAGCATCTCAACGCGCTTTTTTTGCACTTCAGGAAAAAATTAACAATAAATA
Organism: uncultured Flavobacterium sp.; assembly: GCA_945957245.1. Lineage (GTDB taxonomy): Bacteria > Bacteroidota > Bacteroidia > Flavobacteriales > Flavobacteriaceae > Flavobacterium. Next base: position 125 of record CAMFLD010000001.1, read on the forward strand.
ATTCAAATTCTCAAAAACTATAACGTTTTCGTTCATAAAATAACGTTAAGCTAAAACTTTGTATGCTAATATCTGTTTAAGATAAACTATATTTACCACTAATTTTGCAATATATGGCGGTTTACAAATTGCATATAGAAGAATATGATGAGATAGATTATCAGCTGATTGCTATCCATACGTCATTGGAAGATTACCGTTTAGCGTATTACATTAATCAAAACCTGCCAATTGTACTTAAAAAAAGCAACTGTAACATCCAGATTAGCAATAAGGACGGAGAAACGCAGTTTACAAGGTTTAATTTTGAAGATGAAAAGGCCAACATATCCTGGAATCTGGTTCAGAACCAAAATGAAATTCCAGTTCATCACCAAGGGTAAACGACGGCTTATTTGCGGATATCAGCAATAACTTTTCAACTAAAGTGTATTTGCTACCGGAGTATAAAAAAGTGGATTATTTCCTTAAGATAGAAAATGCTGCCGATAGCCTTGATGTTTCGGAAATAACAACACAAATAAAAAATATTGAACGAATCACTACCGTGTATACGGTAGATGTAGAAAATATAAAGTCAAAAAATAATTTAATTTTTTAAATAGAATGCCAACTAGAAAAAAAACTAAAATTGTAGCGACCCTTGGTCCTGCATGTAGTTCAAGGGAAGTGATTAAGAAGATGATTGAAGCCGGAGTAAATGTATTCCGAATCAACTTTTCCCATGCCGATTATGCCGATGTTAAGGAAAGAATAGATATTATCCGTGGACTGAATGATGAATTTGGATACAACACAGCCATTTTAGCCGATTTACAGGGCCCTAAACTCCGTGTTGGTGTTATGAAGGAAGATGTAGTAGTTAATCCGGGTGATATCATTACGTTCCAGACTGCCGAAGACGTTCCCGGGACTAAGGAGCGTGTTTACATGAATTATATTGAGTTTCCAAAAGATGTGAATCCCGGAGAACGCATTCTCCTTGATGACGGAAAACTGATTTTTGAAGCTATCGAAACCAACGGAAGTACTGAGGTAGTATGTAAAGTAATTCAGGGTGGGCCTTTAAAATCCAAAAAAGGAGTAAACCTTCCTCAGACTAAAGTTTCTTTACCTGCACTGACAAAAAAAGACATTAAAGATGCCATTTTTGCCATTAGTGAAAAAGTGGACTGGATTGCTCTTTCCTTTGTACGTACTCCAAAAGATTTAGAGGAATTACAGGATTTGATTGCAAAACATTCTGACCATAAAATTCCAATCGTTGCCAAAATAGAAAAACCTGAAGCGGTAGAAAACATTGATAAAATTGTGGCTTTCTGTGATGGTTTGATGGTTGCCCGTGGTGATTTGGGAGTAGAAATGCCTGCACACGAAGTGCCTTTAATCCAGAAAAAATTAATCCACAGAGCTAAAACTGCCCGTATACCTGTAATTGTTGCTACACAGATGATGGAAACGATGATTACGAGCCTTACGCCTACCCGTGCTGAAGTAAACGATGTAGCAAATTCGGTTATGGATGGTGCTGATGCTGTAATGCTTTCCGGAGAAACTTCTGTGGGTAATTATCCTGTTGAAGTAATTGAAAAAATGACGCAGATTATTGAAGCTGTTGAAGATTCACCGCTGATTGTGGTTCCACAAAATCCGCCTCACGTAAGAACTAAGCGTTTTATTACCAAATCAATCTGTTACCATGCAGCCATTATGGCGAACGAAATTAAGGCGAAAGCCATTTCAACGCTTACTAACAGTGGTTATACTGCCTTCCAGATTTCGGCCTGGAGACCTAAAGCCCATATTCTGGTTTATACTTCAAACGAAAGAATACTGACGCAGTTGAGTTTGCTTTGGGGTGTAAATGCTTTCTTTTATGACAAATTCGTAAGCACCGATGACACTGTTGAGGATGTAAACGAAATTGCCAAACAAAAAGGCTATGTGAAAAAAGGCGATATGCTTATCAATCTGGCAGCAATGCCTGTTGCCGATAAAGGAATGGTAAATACTTTGAGAGTTTCTGAGATAGAATAGTTATATTTACTTTTTTAAATACTATTATTATGAATTCAAACAATCCTTTTTTTAAAACAAAAGCCTTCAAGGAAAATGATAATGATGTGACCCATAATGCTGTTGTTATTGATTACAATCAGAACATGACGGTTTCGGGTACAATTAACAAAAGTTTCCTGATGCTATTATTATTGATAGCTAGTGCTGCGATAACCTGGACCATGGTTTTTAATGGTCAAAATCCAATAATTTTTATTGCTGGTGGTGCAATCGTGGCATTCGTTTTAGTCTTAATTGCAACTTTTAAACCTCAAAATTCAAGCTTTTTAGCTCCCGGCTATGCCATTTTTGAAGGGCTTTTCATAGGAGGTATATCAGCTATTTTTGATTCTATGTATCCTGGAATTGTGATTCAGGCTGTTAGTTGCACCTTTGTCACCTTTTTTGTTTGTTTTGCATTATATAAATATGAAGTTGTAAAAGTTACAGAACAATTCAAATCGGTTGTCCTTGCCGCCACTCTGGCAATAGCTACTTATTATTTGATTTCCTGGTTATTGTCAATGTTTACAAGCTTCCAGCCGGTTCATTACGGTAATTCTATGATGAGTATCGGAATTAGTGTTTTTGTAATTATTATTGCAGCGTTGAACCTATTTCTTGATTTTGATCAGATTGAAAAAGGTGTACAAAACAAATTACCAAAGTACATGGAATGGTATGGCGCTATGGGATTGATGATTACATTAGTTTGGCTTTACATTGAGTTTTTAAGACTATTATCAAAACTAAACAGAAAATAAACATTATCTCAATAACAAGAAAAGCTGCCAAGGCAGCTTTTTTTATGTTTAAAACTCAAACTTAAGCTGGACGACAACCGTCTTTTTTATTTCGGTATTGAGGTTGTTTAGGGAAATACCCAATAGCCTGACTGAGTCTTTCATTCTTTCCTGAAAAAGAAGCTCTTTTGCGGCCTCCAGAAGCAATCCTTTATCAGAAATGAAGTAAGGGAGTGTCTTACTCCTTGTTTGTGTCGTAAAATCGCTGTATTTAATTTTAAGTGTTACCGTTTTCCCGGAAATGTTATGCCGTTTGAGTCTATTTTCGAGTTCTGAGGCGATACGCTCCAGTTTTTCTATCATGAAAATCTCCGAAGTCAGGTTTTCATTGAAGGTATGTTCGGCGGCTACTGATTTTGCTGTTCTGTGGGGTTTCACCTGACTGTTGTGGATTCCTCTAACGATGTTGTAAAAGTATAGGCCGCTTTTATGGAAATGTTCTTCGAGGAACTCCGCTGATTTTGATTTCAAATCCTTTCCGGTAAAGATCCCGAGATGGTACATTCTTTCGGTGGTGACTTTTCCAATGCCATAGAATCTTTTGATGTCGAGGTTTTCCAGGAATTCCTCTACTTCTTCAGGGTTTACGGTTTTTTGTCCGTTGGGCTTATTATAATCGCTGGCTACCTTTGCTACAAATTTGTTGACCGAAATTCCTGCTGAGGCGGTCAGTCCGACTTCTTCAAATATTCTTTTCCGGATTTCCTGTGCGATGAGTGTAGCACTTGGATTTCCTTTTTTGTTTTGGGTTACATCAAGGTATGCTTCGTCGAGGGATAAAGGTTCTACTAAATCGGTGTATTCGTGGAAAATGGTTCTGATTTTTTTGGAGATTTCCTTATAACGGTCAAAGCGCGGCCTCACAAAAATGAGGTCGGGACAGTTTCTTTTTGCCTGTATTCCGCTCATGGCAGAGCGAACGCCAAATTTCCGGGCTTCATAACTGGCTGCTGAAACCACTCCACGGACTTCACTTCCTCCTACTGCCAGAGGTTTTCCTTTTAATTCCGGATTGTCCATCTGCTCGACTGATGCATAGAAAGCATCCATGTCAATGTGGATAATTTTTCGGTATGGAATGGACTCTGACATATCACAAATTTATAATATATTTACCTCACAAAGTGTTTATTTGTTGTTAGTGTTTGGCGAATACAGATACTAGTGGCAGCACAAAATTACAATATAAATAGCCCCGATTGCAACGGCATCCTTTTTGGGTTTTGAAACCCAAAAAGATACAGTGGAAAGCGGGAAACAGCTTCTAAAAAATGGTAGAAATAGAACGTAAATTTTTAGTGCTTTCGAATGATTTTGTTAATGAGGCTTTCTCCAGCAAACGGATTGTTCAGGCGTATCTGAATTCGAATCCCGAGCGCACGGTGCGTGTCAGGATTAAGGAAGACAAGGCTTTTTTGACGATAAAAGGCGAAGGAAATTCAAGTGGAACGACAAGGCTTGAATGGGAAACACAAATTGCGGTAGCTGATGCGGAAAAGCTTTTACTGATTTGCGAGGAGGGTGTTATTGACAAAACCCGTTATGAGGTAAAGGTGGGAAAACACGTTTACGAAGTTGATATTTTTACAGGTGCTAATGAAGGGCTTATTATGGCCGAAATAGAGCTGCAATCGGAAGATGAGGCTTTTGAAAAACCCAGTTGGCTTGGTGCAGAAGTGACGCAGGACAAGCGTTATTACAATGCTTATCTGAGTAAAAATCAGTTTAAAAACTGGTAATTATTTTTTAGGCTCGATTACTTCAATCGTAACGATTGCCATTCCTGAATTTTTGTTGGAAACGATTTCCATAAAGGCTCTTTTGCTCAAGTCAATTTCACGGACTTTGGAGAACGGTCCACGGTCGGTAATTTCCACTACTACCCATTTCCCATTAGCTTCATTGGTGATTTTTACTTTAGTTCCAAACGGCAGGCTTTTGTGGGCTGCTGTATAACCATTGTTACTAAATCGTTTCCCACTGGCAGTTCTTCTTCCGTCAAACCTGCTGTGATAATAGGATGCGTGAGCGTTTTTCTTAAGAAACTTTAATTTTGAATTTGCTAAGTATAATTCAATAGAATCGGTTTGGGTTAAAGCTGTATTTTGTTTGGCTTTAACTGTATCTACCTTAGTTACGGCTGCTGTTTTCTCCTGTTCTTTGGTTGTCCCGTTTTTTGCTTCTTTTGATTTTGGGTCTGTTATTTTAACTTCGGCTGTTTTGGGCTGTTCTGAAGATTTTGTATCGACAGTTTTAGTTGTTTTCGCTTTGTTTTTATGCTTTTTTTTATGTCTGGCCGCAAAAGCTTCGCTGTTAAAAGCAGAAGTTATTATGACCAAAAGAAGTATCAATATCCTATTTTTCATGAAATGCTGTTTTAAGATGATGGTTGCTCTGCAAAAAGCATACCTGACAAAAAAAGCCCTTTTCAGGACTTCTGTTCTAGAACCATAAATGCCATGGAATCCGGATTAAGATAAGTACTAATCCTATAGAGTATAGAAAACTTAGAGGTTTGAATTTTAACTCGCTAGTCTGTGCTCTTTTGTGTTTAGACCAGCCTATCGTGATTAGTGTAATTGCTATAAGATTGAGCACAGGATGTTCTAAAGAGGTTAATCTTAAATCGGCATCTTTCATCAGCCCAAAAGCCGCTGAACCTAATGGTGACAGAAAATACAAAACCAAACCTATTACGAACTGAACATGAACTCCTATTAATCCGAATAAAGCAATTTTTCGGTCTCTGGCAGTAAATTCTTTTTTGGTGAGATATCCTATAAGTGAATTCAATGCGGCTGCAAAAAGTAAAACAAGTGCTATATAAGCCCAGCCGGAATGCATTTTTTGTATAAAGTGGTACATATCGTTATTTTTTAAGAGTAACAAATATAAGCAAAAAACCCATAAAAAAACGGTCTCATTATAAACTAACGAGACCGTTTTTGATATTTATTTATTTTCCAGAAAGTGTTTCAGCAAAAATTCGGTTGAGGAATCATGCTTATTTACTGTTCCTGAATTTATTTCATCCAAAATGGAATTGGCCAGCTGTTTTCCTAATTCAACGCCCCATTGGTCGTAACTGAAAATGTTCCAGATGATTCCCTGCACAAAAATCTTGTGTTCATAAAGTGCAATCAAGCTTCCCAAACTTGCCGGAGTAAGTTGTTGAATCAGGAATGTGTTTGTTGGCTTATTGCCTTTAAATACCTTGAACGGAAGCAGGAATGCTGCCTTTTCTCCGGTTATATTTTGTTTTTCAAACTCGGCTTTAACCTGCGCTTCGGTTTTTCCGTTAAGCAGTGCTTCGGTTTGGGCAAAAAAGTTGGACATCAGCTTATCATGGTGATCCTGATTTCCGTGTAATGGTTTTACAAATCCAATGAAATCTGTAGGGATAAGCTTAGTTCCCTGATGGATTAACTGAAAAAAGGCGTGTTGCGAATTGGTTCCGGGTTCGCCCCAAATAATGGTTCCGGTTTGGTAATTTACGGCATTGCCATCACGTCCGATGCTTTTTCCGTTACTTTCCATAATGCCCTGTTGCAGGTAAGGAGCCAGTTTTTGCAGGTATTGCGTATACGGAATCAAAGCTTCGCTTTCTGCTCCGAAAAAGTTGTTGTACCAAATGCTCAGCAGTGCCAAAACGACCGGAATATTTTTATCATGTGGAGTGGTTCTGAAATGCTCGTCCATTTGGTTAGCCCCTTTGAGCAAATCATCAAAATTATCGAACCCTACTGCTAAACTTATGGATAATCCAACAGCACTCCAAAGCGAGAATCTTCCTCCAACCCAATCCCACATTGGGAAAATATTTTCGGGATGTATTCCGAATTCTGTTACTTTTTGGATGTTAGTTGAAACAGCTACGAAATGTTTGGCAACGTCTTCAGGTTGAGCTGATTTCAAAAACCAGGAACGAATGGTTTCGGCATTGGAAAGTGTTTCCTGAGTTGTAAATGTTTTTGATGCTACAACAAAGAGTGTAGTTTCGGGGTTTAGGCTTTTGATAATTTCATTTACGTGATCACCATCAACGTTGGAAACAAAATGAACATTCAGATGATTTTTATAGAATTGCAATGCTTCCACTACCATGGCCGGGCCAAGGTCTGAACCACCAATTCCAATGTTTACTACATCTGTAAAAGCTTTGCCTGTAAATCCTTTTCTTTGTCCCTGAATGACTTCATTACAAAAATTCCTGATTTTGTTTTTTACTTCGAAAACTTCAGGAAGTACATTTTTCCCATCAACAAGGACTGAAGCATCCTGAGGAGCACGCAAAGCGGTGTGAAGTACTGCTCTGTCTTCAGTCTGGTTTATATTTTTACCGGAAAAATAACTTTCGATGGCTTCTTTGAGATTTACTTCTTCTGCTAATTCCTGAAGCAGGTTAAGTGTTTCCTGATTGATTATGTTTTTGGAATAATCCACCAGAAAGTCATTCCATTGAATACTAAACTTTGATGCTCTTGAGGAATCGTCGGCAAACATTTCCTGCATGGAACTATTTTTCATCTGTGCGTAATGTTCCTCTAATTTTTTCCAAGCCTTGGTTGTGGTCGGATTTATAATTGGTAATGCCATTTTTTTTAAGATTTTATTTAGCGCTGCTTCGTTTGCTTCGCCAAGGTTCATACAATTCGGCTTGTCTGCCTTGTGTGAAAGGCAAATTTACAAATATGATTGATAAAAAAACGGGCAATATTTTACGCTAACGTTGTAGTTGTGAAAAAATAATGATTATTTGATGTTGGCTGTGGCAACACTGTCCAGTTCTTTTTTTAACGGAGCCATATAAGCCATATATTTTTGTCTGTATCTGCCTTCCATAGGGGTTGATGTTGGCAGTTTCAGTTTTAAGGCGTCAACCTGAACTCCATTTTTCCAAAAGCGGTAGCAAACATGTGGGCCTGTGGCTAATCCGGTGCTTCCTACTTTACCGATTACTTGTCCTTGTGTTACTCTTTGTCCCCGTTTTACTAATATTTTAGACATATGCAGGTATTGAGTAGAATAGGTTTTGTCGTGTTTCACCTTAACAAAATTCCCATTCCCGGCTGTATATCCTGCCTGTTCTACAACTCCTGATGCTGTAGTCATGATAGGTGTTCCGGTTGGTGCGGCATAATCTGTTCCTTTGTGGGCCTTCCAGATTAGCTGTACAGGATGAAATCTGTTGCTGGAATAGTGTGATGTAATATTGATGAATTTCAATGGTGCTTTTAAGAAAAAGCTTTTAAGGGTTTTACCTTCTTCATCATAATATTGTTGTTTTCCCGAGCTTCCATCAGGTGTGTATGGGAAAGCGTAAACTTTTTTCCCTTTGTATTCAAAGAAGCAGGCTTTTAAGCTATCTACTCCATCATAAATGGTATCGTTGATATATCTTTCGGTAAATTTCAGTCCAAATTTATCGCCTTTCTGAAGTTTAAAGAAGTCAATTGACCATGCATAAATCTTAGCTATTTTTGGTGCCAATGCCGGGTCAACTTTGAGATTTTGCAGTGTTTCTGATAAAGAACCGTTCAATGCTCCGGCAATAGTTCGGGTTTTGAAGGTTAGCGGTCTTATTTTTTTGTGTGCCGTTATGGAATCCCTAAAGTCAATTACATAATAGTTCAGACGGTCAGGCTGGTAAATGAATAGTTCTATTTTGTTGGTTTTGCCCTTGCTTCTAAGGATAGTAAACGGCTTTCCTTTTCTGATGCTTCTCACATCGAAGGAATCCTTTACTTTCTCTACTATTTCATGGACTTGAGCACCGTTTAGGTTTTGGTGACCCAAAATGCTTCCAAAAGTATCGCCAGACTGGATGGTATCGTGAACCACATTAAAATCATGCAGGTTGAACCCAAACTCTACTGTTTTAGGTTTGGCTTTGGCAACTATAATTTCTTCTTCCTGAGTTTTATTACAAGAACTAAAAACCGAAATAAGAAGCGTAATCAGGATAGCTTTTTGGAAGATTTTTGACATCATTTTAGTATCCTTCTCCCCAGTTTTTTAATTCTTCTTCGCTCCATAATTCCGGAAAAAATATACGGCGTTGGTATTTTGGATGCATGTATTTTTTCCAATCACTTCCGCCTGTTGCTTCTCCCGAGCCTTTGCCGCTTTCAATGTATTTCCTGGCTGCATTTAAATGGCCCATGACCCAAGTAATATTTACGGTATGGTCGTAGTGACGCATGGCTTTTACTAATTCAGGATTTTTCTGGTCTGCTTCAGGCAATTGTTTGAATTTCTGCCAAATATTAATCGTGTTGTATTCCTCCATGTAACGCAGGAACTCTTCTCTGTATTTTCTTTCGAATTCAAGGATTAAATATGATTTCTCTCCGGTATGGTAATCTTTTCCTGCCGCCTGCCAGTATAAATGCTCAAAAGCATGCGAATAAGGCGTATTACGGTCGATTGTTGCCCTGAATCGGTAATCTATCAGATTTATCAAATCAGTAGAAGAGAACTCAATTAAACGGTATTGTGCGCTTTGGAAACCACTTGCCGGAGTCAGTGTATTTCTGAATTTCATATACTGTTCCACTTCCATTCCGTCTCCCATGATATCGAATGAGGTAGTAAGCATGTCAAAATAGCGGCTAATTCTTCTCAGTTTTTCAGTAAAAAAATCCGTCTTGGGTTTTTCCGTATGGCACAGCTGCTTTATTTCCCAAAGCGTCATCTTAAATAAAAGCTCATTTACCTGATGGTACATGATAAAGACCATTTCATCCGGCAATACAGTTCTTTGAGTCTGCAGATTGAGCAGGGCATCGGTTTGAATGTAGTCCCAGTAGGTAATTGGTTTTGACCAAAGTAATCCTTCTAAGTGTGTTTCTGTTTTTTGATTTATTGCATCAAACTTTTCATCTAATGCCTCGAGTAGTATGTCTGTGTTAGTTTTAGTAGTCATTAATCATCTATTTTAACCATAAAAGGACTTTTCAATCCTTTGAAGCCTTCAAGGTCGGCTTTTAATGAGCCAACAGCAAGACTTGCTTTTATTCTTAGTGGAATTTTGTTGTCGTCATCGGATATCCAAACCGTCAAACTTTCTTCTTCTTTGAAGACTCTTCCTGATTGTACAATAGGTCTGAAAATCATTGCTGGAGCGATGCCAAATTTAGTTTTTAAATTTTCCCTTCCTATGAATTTTAACTTAAACTTATAAATTTCGTCATCAAAGAACATATCAACTACAACCGATTCTCCAACTTTAAGTTTGTCAATGTTTGGATGGTTTCTTAGGTAATAAAACGTGGAAACAATATCCTGAACGTTTTCGGTTACAGAAAAAGATTTTTCTGTTTTGTTTTTATAATCCTTTACAAGGACTTTGTTATTGTCCTGATTGAAGAACCCTTCCTGATTTTTGGTATAGCCTCCTTCATCAATTTTCCTTACGTATTGATATGGTTTGTTGGTGACTTTATCAAAATAACTTTCGTAGGTATCGTCAACTTTAAAGAAAAAGCGTGACATTCCGACAGTATAGCCTTTACCAATGGCGTGGTATACTTTTTTGTTATCGCGAACTGCTTCTTTAATTTCCAGCGTGGCATAGCCGGCATTTACAAATCCATAATGTATTCTGAATTTGAACCATTCTCCCGAATCATAGGCATCTGGTTTGGGAGAATCAAAACTTACAGTTATAAAAACCAATAATAATAAAAAATATTTTTTCATGTTTTTGAGTTTGCTTTTATACTGTTAGTGCAATATCTGTTCCAAAAGTACCAAAACAAAAAAACCCAGTCAAATTAATGACTGAGTTTTTATGCTATTAACTAACCAAAAAACTATAAATTATGAAAATTTATCCAAAAAATATAGAGGAAACCACTCCTCGATTTTTTGATGGTGCAAAGATAGGGCATGTAATTGCATAATTACAAGCGATTTGTCAACTTTAACAGTTATTTAGTAAAAAACAGGTTGTTTAATGGTTGATTTTTGAATTATCTTTAAAAATATTGTGCTTTTTTTAATATTTAAGTGAAATTACAGACTTATAACCCTTTAATAACAAAAAAAGCCGAACAATTAGTTCGGCTTTTATATTTTTAAGAATCAGAATTACTGAACAATCAGGAATTCAGAACGACGGTTAAGTGCATGTTGTTCTTCAGTACAATCTTTACCGCAATCAACTTTCGGTTCCAGTTCCCCCATACCTTTTCCTGATATTCTGCTGGCAGGGATACCTTTTGAAATAACATATTGAACTGTTGCTTTTGCTCTTCTGTCAGATAATGCTAAGTTATATTTATCACTTCCTCTATTATCTGTATGAGATTTAGCAAGGATAACCATTTTTTCATTATTTTTCATCACCTGAACAAGTTTATCCAATTCAAATGCACCTTCCTGTGTGATATTGCTCTTATCGAACTCAAAGTAGATCGGTTTAAGAATAACTTCTGTAGGTGTTACGATGACATCGATTGGTTGCAATGCAGCATCAACTTTGGCTGTTGGGCCTTTGCTTTTGCCAACTGCAAATGTATTTCCTTCGAAACCATCTTTTGAAGCCTGAACTACATAAGGTTTGTCGCATTCAACTCTGTATTTAACTTCACCTTTTGCATTTGACATTTCTGTAGCGATAACATTTTTCTTGTCATCAAGAATTGAAACACTTGCATTAGATAAAATCTCGCCTGTTTTAGCATTGGTAACAACAATTAAAACATCAACTCCGCAGATTGGACTTACAGCAAAGATATCATCATTTCCATTTCTGTTACTTGATAAAAATCCTGCTCCTTTAGTACCGTTGAAAGTAAATGCGAAATCGTCTTTTTCAGTATTAACCGGCTTACCTAAGTTGGTTGCTTCTCCACCTGATAAATCAATTTGATAAACATCCAATCCTCCTAAACCTTGTTTCCCGCTTGATGCAAAAAATAGGGTTTTGTTATCATCAGAAATGAATGGGAAGCTTTCGTTTCCTTCTGTATTAACTTTATTACCTAAGTTCTGAGGCTCTCCGTAAGTTCCATCATCGTTAATAGCAACTTTCCAGATATCGGTACCACCAATACTTCCGGGTCTGTTTGAAGAGAAGTATAATGTTTTTCCGTCACGGCTTAAGCTTGGGTTACTGTTGGAAAATGTTTTATCATTGAAAGGTACTTCAACAATATTACCCCATTTATCACCAGTTTTTGTAGCTTTGAATAAGTAAACCTGACTAACTTTAGCATTGGCTTTCTTATTCTTTTCAGATTCTTTTTCTTTGAAACTTTCGCTTGCAAAATAAGCTGTGTTACCATCCGCACTAATGGTTATAGGGCCATCATGCCATTTTGAGTTTAAATCTCTTACCGGTACTGCATTTGTAACCTTTCCGTTATCATAATCTGCGCGATAGATATCCAAATAAGGCTCGTCTGTCCAACCGTAAGTTTTGCGGGCACCATTCCTGGCGCTGGCAAAATATACTGCATTGTCATAAAGCACTGCTCCGAAATCTGATTTATCACTGCTTATGTCTGATGCATCAACATTATACAATTTGGTTTTATCCAAAAGTTTTGGAACATAATTAGGATTTTGCTTGAATGCAATAGCTCTTGAATCTGAAGGAACTGCGGCTGCAAATTTTTGCATTTGTCTGTTAGCTTCCTCATATTTTCCATTAGCTTTCAACATTTGAGCATAACGATAATAGGTTTCTGCATCCTGATTTGTTTCTGTTGCTTTCGCATACCATTTAGCGGCTTCTTCAGTATTGAATACGTTATAGTAACTATCAGCTAATTGTTTGTATACATAAGCATCTCCTTTACCGTTTTCAACCAGTTTAAGATATTCCTTTGCGGCATCAACATATTCAAAACGGGCAAATAACTTATCCGCTGCTTTTGTGTCTTTGTTTTGAGCAGAAACTGTAAAGCTAATAGCTACAAAACTTAATACTATATATAGATTTTTCATTTTTAGGATTGCTTTTAGGTTAGAAATATCTTGGTGAACGTGATACTTTTTTCGGGAAATTCAAATCAAATAACAGCATTACCTCATGAGAAGCCGGTGTATCGATTTTTAAATCCGAAACAATATGATCATAAGCATATCCAATTTTCAGACTTGGAGTGATGGCAAAATTTACCATCGCTCCAAAGGAATCTTGTAATCTATAAGTTGCTCCAAGCTCTAACTTATCATACATTAAGAAGTTAGTAGAAACATCAACAGATGTAGGCGCTTTAACCGCTGATTTAATCATCGCAAACGGTTTAAATTTAAGGTTAGGATTAATATCAAACACATAACCTCCGGTTAAGAAGTAGTGAATAACATCTGTACCATACTGTCTACCATTGAAATCTAAATATTTAGATTTTAACATATTTGGGACAGAAAAAGCCAAATAGTATTTGTTTGTATAATAAAATACCCCTGAACCAATATTTAAGAAAGTACTGTTTGGATTAGCTGCATAAAACGGATCGCTGGTTGAAGGTTGAGGCAATGTAGGATAAATTGTTGCAAAATCTATCTTATGCATCGTAGCCCCAGCCTTTAATCCAAAAGCCAGTTTATGTTCTCCTCCTAAATTCAAAGTATAAGAGAAATCTCCGTAAACATTGGTTTCGTCTACAGGACCAATCTTATCTGAAATTATAGAAAGACCTAATCCTACATTCCTTCCAACCGGACTGTGTAAAAAGAATGTACCGGTTGTAGGAGCACCTTCCAAACCTACCCATTGGGCACGGTAAAGCAAACCTCCGGACACTGTTTCCTTCGAACCTGCATAAGCTGGGTTCATTACACTCATATTGTACATGTATTGCGTGTAATGTGGATCTTGCTGAGCTCTTAACTCGTTAATCGCTAAAGCCAATATCGCAATGAAATATATTTTCTTCATCTTGTTTAGTTTTTTTTAATGCAAATTATAAGTTTATTGTGCTCTATTGATGTAAATCCATCCTGTAATCGAATCCCCAACGTTTCTATCAATTACATAGAAATAAGTTCCATCCGGAAGTTCATCTCCATTATCAGATTTTCCACCCCATTCTTTAACGTAATTAGCTTTAGAATAAACTTTCATACCGTATCTGTTAAAGATAGTAAGTTTTTTAACATCAAAACCTGTCAAATCAAACACATCATTGAAACCATCATTATTTACCGAGATACCTTTCTGGATCTGACAAGCAATGGTAGTTACTTCAAATGGTGCTGACTCAGTCGAACAACCATCAACAGTTACTGTAACGGTGTACGTTCCAACTGCCGGCACATTCAAACTTTGGGCAGTTCCCACTTCAACATGAGAGGCATTCTGCCATGAGAACGTTGCTGTTTCAGGGTTAAATGAACCGTTAACCGGAGCTGCATTTAAAACATAAACACTTTGACATCCACCATTAAGTTCTACTAGAACTGGTGGAATTATTGTGATTTGAGCAGTTCCTGATGCTGCCACCTGACAAATTGAAGGATCTGCATTAACTGTATAAGTAATCGTGTAATTACCAGCCGGGCTTGATAAATCAATTGCACCTGTATTAGGGTTGATGATTAATGAACCGGTAGCACTGAATGTTCCACCTGTTGTAAATCCGGCACCCAAGTTTGGCAACTCTATGGTAGAGCTGTTAGCCGAACAGAATGGAGTATCATAACTAAAGGTTGTAACCGGTGTAACTACAGGGTTTATTACAATACTAAACGTACCGCTATTAGCTACCTGACAAGTTGCAGCATTGGCAGCAACAGAATAGGTAATGGTATACGGTCCAGCATTACTGTTAGCTAAATCGATAACACCTGTAGCTCCATTGATTACCAAACCTGGTGTTGAACTGAAGGTTCCACCTGAGGTAAATCCGGCAGACAATGTTGGCGTCAATGTAGCCTGAGCATTTTTACAAATTGGAGTAGTATAACTAAATCCAACTACTGGTGTAATAACCGGATTAATTGTTATTACAAAGTCTGTCGAACCTGCTACTCTACATGTTGTAGCGTCAGCCGTCGTAGTATACGTTATGGTGTAAACACCAGGTGTAGTTGAGGCCAGATTAATTTCACCTGTTACCGGATCTAAAGCAATTCCGGTAGAAGGATTCGATGTAAATGTTCCTCCTGTTGTGAATCCGGTAGCAAAAGTTGGCGTTGGATTAGAAGTTGCATTTTGGCAAACTGGTGTTGTATACGTAAATGACGTTACTGGAGTAATAACCGGATTGATAACAATATCAAATGTATTGCTGGTTGCTGATAAACAGCTATTTCCTGCTAAAGCATAAGTTATTGTGTATGGTCCGGCTGTACTGGCTGCCAAATCAATGACTCCTGTCGTACCATCTATAACTAATCCTGCTGTTGAACTAAATACACCGCCGCCAGTAAATCCGGTTGCCAATGTTGGTGACAATGTGGCCTGAGCATTTTGACAAATAGGTGTTGTATAAGTAAACCCTACAACTGGTACTATAACATTGGTAATTACTACCGTAAAAGTTGTTGACCCAAAAGACTGACAAGTAACCGGATCAAAAGGAACTGTATACGTTATATCATAAGTTCCTGAAGTCGTACCCGAAAGCGTAATCTCTCCAGTACTTGCATTAAGTGCAATTCCAGTAGAAGGATTTGACGTCCATGTTCCTCCGGTTGTAAATCCTGTCGCAGAAGTATCTGGTAGTGGATTTACTCCTGAGTTTTGACAAACAGGAGTTGTATAAGTAAATGTTGTTTCCGTAGGAATAGCATTTACAGCATCAATAATTACCTGTACTCCATCAGACACACATCCTGTTGATAGGTCTTTAACAACTAAAGTATGTTGACCCGGAGCTACACCACTAAATGTAACACCTGATTGGTAAGGGCCATTATCAAGGCTATACTGGTAGTTAGATACGGTCATAGCATAAGTACCTACATTACTGTAATCTTCAGGGTCTGTTGTAGTCCAGTCAGAAGGATTCCATGTAGTGCTTGGAAGCGTTGCTGTATTTAATCTTCTGTATGTATATCCTGTTTGACCAGCCGGAGTAAATGTTGAACCATCTGTTGGACCCCATTGATCTACAAGTACATCTGCAGAAGTAGTTAATCTAATGTTATCATTATTATTCACACCTGCACATCCTGTAAAGGTCTGGTTAGGTGTAACTCCCGGTGCATTGGCGCTATTACTTACTTTAATAACATTAGTAGCGTTGTTTAATATCGTTCCTGATAAAACTAAATCACATTGTAAGTTTTCTGTTGTAGGTGGTGAACCCCAAGTATAGAATTTCAATTTGTAATTAGCTAAATTAACAGGAACTCCTGTTGCATTGTAAAGCTCAACATAAGTTAATGATCCGGTATCAGCATCAGTAACCTCAGAAATAAACAGGTTACTTGGCACAGGTAATCCTGTAGAAACTGGTGAAGTTACAGTTACCGAACCAGTAGGAGTAGTACAAGACGACTGTGTTACAGTAAACGTCGGATCTTCAACAGTATTAATAACAACATTAAACTGTCTTTCACTAACACATCCATTGGTTCCCTGAGCATAAATATAAATTGGATTAACTCCCGGGTTAGTAATGGTGTAATTAGAACTGTCAATTAGTGTACCTGATCCTCCAGGTCCGCCAGTGGCAGTATAATAATTTCCAACAGTTAAAGCAGGCAATGTAAATGTATCACAAGCAGCTACTGAAGCTTGAGTAAGCACTGGTGAAGCAAGAATCTCAACTTGAGTAGTCGTTGTAAATGCTGCACAACCACCAGTTGCGGCAATTGTATAAGTTACTGTATAAACTCCAGGTGTACTTGCTACCGGAATAATATCTCCTGAAGTACCATTAATTACTAAACCTGCAGGTGAAGCAGAGAATGTTCCTCCATTAGTTCCTGTACGTATTATAGCTTGAGGAACTGTTATATTATTACAATAAGTAGCATTTGGATAAGAAATAGTCGCATTAGCCGGAGCAGTAATGATAACAGTTCTTGTAGTTGTAATAAATGGAATTGTGCTACAAGTTCCTCCTATCGTAGTTGCTGAAGTACTAGTAACAACATAAGCGCCAGGAGTACTTGCCAAAAGGTTAATAGTACCTGTTGCACTGTCAATTACCAATCCCGGTGTAGAAGTGTAAACTCCAGCTGTTGCTCCAGGTGCTAATACCGGAGTTGGATTTGGCTGTCCTTGACAATAGTATGTCTGCGGATAGTTGAATGTATTGATTGGGAAACATGCGGTTGTACCCCCTCCAGTATTTGTTTGTGTAAATGTTACTGTACCAGCTTGATTAGAGAAGTTGGTAATCATAATTACATATACATCACATAACTGAGCATTAGGAATACACATGATTTCCTGAGGAGCGATTGAATAACTACAAGCATGCAGTGTTCCCGGACAACCTGATGCAGGTGTTGGAATTGGCACCGTTTGTCCAAGTGGGTTTGCAGGTACACCAGTACAAGCAGTGTTCAAGTCTGTAAACGGACCCCATGCAACATAATCCACGTCTCTAGGCGTTCCATTAGTATCGACCTGAGAAATTAAATAACTCAACGGACCTGCCTGATTTACCTGTAAGAAGAAAAATGCAGGGTTAGGAGAAGTAAATAAACATCCTATCTGACCTAAACTAGGTACGTTAGTAGAGTTAGCATAAGTTACTGTCTGACCCGTACAGAAAGCCGGAGCTTCAGTACATGGTAATGTTCCGATACACATATCAAAATTGGTAAGTGATGGACTTGTACCTGTTGAGAACACTCTAATATAATAAGTAGTTCCTGCAACTAAGTTCGCTCCTGAGTTACATCCAACCTCTGTTAAACCAGTACATGTACCTGAGTAAATAGCATAGTTTATAGTTGTTGTATTCGGAACAACGTTGTTGAACGATATAATATGAGTTGGAGCTGTAGCAGTGAATGTAAACCATACGTCATCATCCGCACCGCCGCCGCCGCAAGATGTTGCAGGCGTTGAAGCAGTTGCACCTGCCAAAGTACCGTGTGTAGTTTGAACACAGTTTAGATTTTGATTAACAATAGCAAAAGAAGCATTGATACATTCATCATTAACCGGTTTTGTAACAAAGTTAAATGCTGACCAGGTACTTGAAGAAGTAGGAGAACAAACCGCTCTGATGTAAACTACATAAGCCGTTCCCGGTAATAAGTTATTGGCAACATAACTAGGAGTACCTGAAACTGGGAATCCTCCATTTGTTGGTATAGGTGAGCCAGCAGGTAATACCAGTACCTCCCATTGATTTGCTACTGAGCCATCCGGATTAGGTAATTGTGACCATTGAATAGTAGCGCTGTTTTGCGAAATCTGTCCTGGTGGAATATTGATTAATGTTGGTCTCGCACATTGAGGTGCAGGCGCACAGGTTACGTTTGCAACCCATCCTGCCGCTGTGGTAGTACCGTCACTTCTAAATACAAATGTTAAACATCCGTCAGGTGTTGTAGAAGTAAATGGCCCTGGAAGATTACCTCCGGTCAAGTTACCCCAATAAGCTCCTGCAATACCTCCTGGTACATTTCCTGCACCATTGATACTAGGTATTTGAGATGCCGGATCAATACCGTTTCCGTCATAAACATACAATCCATCACGGGTAGCTTCTGTGTTGAATGAAGTAAAAGTTACTGTAACAACCTCACCTGCGTTAGTAGGACATATGTAAGTTGGAATATTGGAGTTGTTAGCATAAGCTCCTGTTGTTCCTCCAGCATCTGTAAATACTCCTCCACACAATGGTGGTGCAGCCAAAGTAGTAATAGTTACAGGGATACAACTCCAAGCACTTGTAGTTGTTCCACAATTAGCTCTTATATAAATGTCATAACATGTAGATGGGTTTAATCCAGTTAGTGTATATGGCGGAGCCACAGTTGGTGGGTTAACACTGATGTAACCTGTTGACGCAGCTGTTGGAGCCGGAGACCCACATGGCAATGGTAATATCTGCCATGCCGTTGCTACAGAACCATCAGCATTAGCAGGCTGAGTCCAGTTTAAGTTAACTAAATTATGTCTCACTGAACCCGGTACTGCAGCGAATGATGTAGGTACATTACATGCTGGTGGTGGTCCACAAGTAACGTTAGCTAACCATCCTGCATTTTGTACTGAACCATCACTTCTAAACACGAAAGTTAAACATCCGTCAGGAGTACTTGAAGTAAACGGACATGGAATAGCGGTTCCCCAATATCCTCCTGCTAATCCACCTGGTACGTTACCGGCCGGGTTGTTACTAGCAAAAAGGTTTGCAGGAACTACCGCATTACCGTTGTATACATATAAGGCATCCCATGTAGCTTCAGTATTAAATGAAGTAAACGTTACCGTTACTACATCTCCAGGGTTAGTTGGACAGATGGTAGTAGTAACATTTGAGTTAGGGTTATAAGCTGCTGAAACACCTCCCTCATCTACGAAGTTCCCACCACAAACTGGTGGTGCTACAGCTGTTGTTATAGTTGTTGGAGTACATGGCCAAGCGCTAACGTTACCGCTACCGCAATTAGCCCGAACATAAATATCATAACATGTACCGGAGTTTAGTCCTGTATTTAATACAAAAGGTGGAGCCGTTGTAACATCTACAAATCCTGTCGTAGCAGCAGTTGGAGCTGGTGAACCACATGGAAGTGCCAACACCTGCCATGCAGAAGCCACACTTGAGTTAGGGTTCGCAGGTTGTGTCCAGTTCAATGTAACTGAATTATAGGTAACCGCACTTGATGTTATTGCTGTAGGCACGCTACATGTTGGTGCAGGACCGCAGGTTACATTAGCAACCCATCCCGGATTTTGTACTGAACCATCACTTCTGAAAACAAATGTCAAACATCCGTCTGCAGTACTTGAAGTAAATGGACACGGAATTGTTGTCCCCCAATATCCACCAGCTAACCCTCCAGGTACATTTCCTGCCGGATTATTACTTGCAATCATATTAGCAGGAACTACAGCATTACCATTATAAACATATAATGCATCCCAGGTAGCTTCAGTATTAAATGAAGTAAAAGTCACAGTTACTACATCACCAGGATTATTTGGACAAATTGTAGTAGTAACGTTTGAATTTGGAGCATAAGCACCTGTTGTTCCTCCTGCATCCACAAAGTTTCCTCCACATTCTGGCGGAGCGGCTAATGTTGTTATCGAAACTGGTCCAACAATAGTACTTCCTCCAGAACCACATACAGCTCTAACATAAATGTTATAACAAGTAAGTGGTGTTAATCCTGTGATTGTGTATGGAGCAGCCGGTGGTGCATTAAAAGTAGCCCATGGAGTTGAAGAAGCTGTTGGAGCCGGAGCTGTACAAGCTACTGCATATACATTCCATGTAGTAGGCACTGAACTGTCAGGATTAGCAGGCTGGTTCCAGTTAAGAACAGCTGAATTATGCAATACTGTAGAAGCCGTAAGTACAGTTGGTGCTGCACATGTTGCTTTTGGTGCACAAGTAACATTTGCTATCCACCCTGCGGCATTTCCTGTTGCATTAGATGTGAATACTGCATAAAGACATCCCGAAGCAGCTGATGAAGTAAATGACGGTGGTAATGTTGTTCCTGATAAGGTTGCCAACAGAGTAGCTGAAGCGTTATCACCATCATATATTTGTAAAGTATCTCCAGCCGCTACGTTAAATGAAGTAAACGTTAATGTTACTGCATCTGTTGAAGAACCAGGACATATTAAAACAGGCTGAGTAACTCCGTTAGGGTAGTTACCTGTTGTTCCTCCTGTATCAACATAATTTCCGCCACAAACAGGTGGTGCTACTAAAGTACAAACTCTTGTAGGTATAGCACTCCATCCGCTATTGGCAGCACAAACTGCCCTTACATATATGTCATAGCAGGTAGCCGGAGTCAAACCACTAAGCACGAAAGAAGGTCCTGCAGCTGCAGTAACATCATTAAATGTTGGTACTGAAGCTCCGTTAGGGGCAGGTGATCCTTGAGGTAATGCAATGATATCAAAAACCGTTGCTACTGATGAATCAGGGTTAGTCGGTTGCGTCCATGTTATGGTTGTTCCTGTAGTTGTAGTTCCTGATGCTATTACAGCATGAGGAATTCTACATGCTGGAGCAGCAGCACAAGTGATACTAGCTACATATCCCGATGAAACAGTTGTAGCATCTGAAGTAAACACAAACGTTAATTCTCCACCCGGTGCTGTTGAAGTATAAGAACCCGGTAAAGTTGTACCTGATAAAGTTGCTAATACTGGTGAAGAAGTATTTGGTCCGTTATAAATTGTTAAAATATCAGCACCAGCCTGCGTATTAAAGGCAGTAAAAGTAACAGTCGCTACATCTCCCGGATTTGGAGTAACGGTTGTACTTATATTTTCATTGTTTCCATAATTACCCGTTGGCCCTCCGGAATCTACAAGGTTTCCTCCACAGACTGGCGGTGCCGTTTGTGTTGTGAATGGAGCAGATGGAGCCGAAGGTGGGCTTGAAAAGCCTGTTGATGGACATACTCCTGAAACAGTATAAGTATATTGCGTATTAGGAGTTAAGCCTGTAATTTGGTATGGTCCGGTTCCATTAGCCGGAAAGGTAAATGGACTTCCTGGTACCGAAGGAGTAACTACAACTGTATAAGAAGTTGCTCCTGTATTTGTCCAGCTTAAGTTGGCAGAATTATAAGTCACATTCGTTGTTGCCTGAGTCGTTGGCGCAGTACATTGTAAATTAATTCCAATATCATCTAAAAACCAACGATCACCATTAAGGTTGCCATCAGGTTGTGTGTAGACTTTCACAAAAGCAATGTAAACATCAAAACCTGCGTAAGCAGATAAATCAACTGTTTTTTCTGTCCAAATATTAAAATTGGTAGTTGGAACAATCAATTCTGATTCTGTCCATGTTACAACAGGGCTGTAAGCAGCAGGATCAATTTGAAAAGATGGGTCAACCGCAGGTGCTACCATCACTTTGAAAACAGTTCCCTGATCCCCACTTGTAAACATCCTTGTCCAGAAATGCAGCTCAGTGGTTCCGCTATCATTGATGTGAACCGCTGGAGTTGCAAGGTAGTCTTCTGAGGTATTCCCTGCTCCGATTTGCTCCCTGTTGACAGAAGCATAATTAACACCCTGATGTGGTGTTACCGGAACGGTATTAATACCCCAGCTTTGTCCGGTACCGACTGTACTAGGCGTGTTGTTTTCAAAAACAGCCCACTCTCCTGAGGATCCACCTAAATTCCAAAGTGATGGAAGCGGCCCTATAGTACCCGGAGTTTCAAATCCTTGTGTAGCCAACTGAGAGTAGCCGCTTACACTAATGATAAGAAACAATAGTAGTAAAGTAATTTTTTTCATGAAATGAAAATTTTGAGTTGTTGGATAAAAGTTTTTAGAATTTTGAAGTCCAAATTTAGTAAAATTTATGAAATAATTAAGATTATTAATTTTTTAACTAAAAAACTACTGCTTTTATTACATAAATCATGGAGTATTTATATGTATTTTTTAATTTTCATTTGAGTATTTTTGCCAAAGAATAAAATAACAATGTTAGAAAAAGAGACCATAAATTTTGAACGAACTGTAATTGTCGGTATTGTTACTCAAAACCAGAGTGAAGAAAAATTAGCCGAATATCTTGACGAATTGGAGTTCTTAACCTTTACTGCGGGAGGCGAAGTTATTAAGCGTTTTTCTCAAAAACTGGAACGTCCTAATCCCAAAACATTTTTGGGAACCGGTAAGATGGATGAAATAAGTGTTTACATAAAAAACCACAATATATCTACCGTTATATTTGATGATGTATTATCGCCATCACAGCAAAAGAACATTTCAAAAATTCTGGACTGTAAAGTCCTTGACCGAACCAATTTAATACTCGATATTTTTGCTCAAAGAGCCGAAACCTCTTACGCAAGAACTCAGGTTGAATTAGCGCAATGCCAATACTTACTCCCAAGGCTTTCGGGAATGTGGACTCACTTAGAGCGGCAAAAAGGAGGTATCGGGCTTCGTGGTCCCGGTGAAACTGAAATTGAAACCGACCGAAGAATTGTTAGAGACAGAATCGCTTTATTAAAGGAAAAAATCAAGACAATTGACAAGCAAATGTCTGTTCAAAGAGGGAATCGTGGTGCAATGGTACGGGTAGCTTTGGTTGGTTATACTAATGTGGGAAAATCTACTTTGATGAATGTTATCAGTAAAAGTGAGGTTTTTGTGGAAAACAAATTATTTGCCACTCTTGACACAACTGTTCGTAAAGTTGTCATTAAAAATCTTCCTTTTTTATTATCCGATACCGTAGGTTTCATTAGAAAATTGCCAACCCAGCTCATTGAATCGTTCAAAAGTACACTTGACGAAGTCCGTGAAGCAGATTTATTACTTCACGTTGTTGATATTTCACATCCTGATTTTGAAGAACATATTGCTTCAGTTAATCAAATTCTGCAGGATATCAAAAGTGAGGATAAACCAACTATCATGGTTTTTAACAAAATTGATGCTTACAAAAGCCATGTTATTGAAGAAGATGATCTAATGACCGAAAGAACTTCTAAACATTATTCACTTGAGGAATGGAAATCAACCTGGATGAGTAATGTAGGTGAGAAAAATACTTTATTCATTTCCGCAACAAATAAGGAAAATTTTGAGGAATTCCGTGAAAAAGTTTACGAAGCAGTAAGAAGTATTCACATAACCAGATTCCCGTATAACAAATTTTTGTATCCGGACTATAAGGATGCTGTAGAAAAAGAATAGCTATTAATTAAGGTAGTAGATATAACCAAAATTCAACCAAACGTTCCAGTCGTTTGCTTTGTTTTCGGTATATATCTTTTCATCCGGATTCAAACCATCAACCCAGTTGGAGAAATAATACTGCCATCTTAAGTCGACCATTAAATCGCCAACATCATTAAGTCTGTAACGACAACCTACGCTGGAAACAATAGACCATACTGTTCCGCCCTGATTAGTTGTTGCGTTGTAGTATTTGATAGGTGTTGAAATCGGTGTATTTAAAGGACCTAGTTCTGACCATGCTTTAGGATTGTAAAAACTGAATTGGCCTCCTAAACTTATAAATGGTGCTAACGCACCTTTAGTGGAAGTAAACTCTCTGATACTTAATGGAAAAAACTCAAGTTGCATTCCAATATTAGTAACAGCGGTACTTCCTCTCATGGCTCTTAATTGGTCGGCAATCAATCCGGTTCTGCTTGGATCAACCCATTTACCATAATGCCGCAGATCCGTTTTATTATAAGACAACTCACTTCTCAATTTGAAGTGATCGTTAAAATAGGTTTCAGGAGTATAACAGTTACATTCTGCTCTGTACGAAAAATTCAGGTAGTGGATAATCCCTATTCCATACCCTGTGTTACCTACATTGGTAGAAAAATCGTGACGCTGACCATAATCCGATTGAAAAGCAACAGGACCAACGATAGCTCCGATTTCGTGGGAAAAACCAAACTGAGCATCTGCGTTGTTTGACAAGGCAAACAACATCAGTAGGGATAGGATAAGTTTTTTAGGCATTTGCATACTAATTAGTTCAAATCTCGACAAATATATAAAAACATCAATCAGTTATAAAATAAAATAAAAAATTGTTGGATTATATACGGAAAAAATAATATTCGGTTTCATCTGGCTTCTTATTATTACCTTATTTCTATCATTGGCCACCTATTACCGAACAAAAGAATCATTTTGACAAGCCATCAAAATCTTTTTTGAAATTTTTTAAGGTTGAGTTCTAAATATTTTTTACAAAAAAGAAATTTATCAAATATATTCTCCAGTAAAAGAGACAGATAACCAAACTATAACCCTATAAGTTAAAACAATCAGAATTAAAAAAAATATGTACTGCTGTTTTTGAATAAAATGTATATTTGTCCGATTTTAAGAAATCGATTTCGTAAAAATATAAATAGCTAATTTTATGTCACAAAGTATCAACGCATTTATGGACATGGTTGCTCAAAGAAACGGCCATGAAACAGAATTTATGCAAGCAGTTATGGAAGTAGCGGAAACCGTAATTCCATTTATCGAACAAAATAAAAAATACCAAAACAAAATGCTCTTGGAGCGCATGGTAGAACCTGAAAGAGTAATCATGTTCCGCGTAAGCTGGATTGATGATGCAGGCAATACTCAGGTTAACCGTGGATACAGAATCCAAATGAACTCTGCAATTGGGCCATACAAAGGAGGAATCCGTTTCCACCCTTCTGTAAACCTGAGCATCCTTAAATTCCTGGCATTTGAACAAACATTTAAAAATAGTTTGACCACATTACCAATGGGTGGTGGAAAAGGAGGTTCTGATTTTGACCCTAAAGGTAAATCGGAAAATGAAATTATGAAATTCTGCCAGGCATTCATGACTGAATTGTCAAAACATATTGGTGCTGATACTGACGTTCCTGCCGGAGATATTGGTGTTGGAGGAAGAGAAGTTGGCTATATGTTTGGTCAGTACAAAAGACTAAGAAATGAATTTACGGGTGTATTAACCGGAAAAGGAATCACTTTTGGAGGTTCGTTAATCCGTCCTGAAGCTACAGGATATGGTGATGTGTACTTTGCACAAAGTATGTTGGCCACCAAAGGACAAAGCTTTGAAGGAAAAACAGTTGTAATTTCAGGTTCCGGTAACGTAGCTCAATACGCTTGTGAAAAAGCAACCCAATTAGGAGGAAAAGTAGTTACACTTTCTGACTCTGCCGGTTATATCTACGATGAAGAAGGAATCACTGCTGAAAAACTGGCTCACGTAATGCAGATTAAAAATGTGGATTATGCCCGTATTAGTGAATATGTAAAAAAATACCCTAATGCTAAATATGTTGCAGGAAAACGTCCTTGGGAAGTTAAATGCGACGTAGCATTGCCTTGCGCAACTCAAAACGAATTAAATGGAGACGAAGCTAAAATGCTTATCGCTAACGGATGTATCTGTGTAGCCGAAGGAGCGAATATGCCATCTACTCCTGAAGCAGTAGCTGAATTTTTAAAAGCAAAAATTCTTTTTGCTCCGGGTAAAGCTTCTAATGCCGGTGGAGTTGCTACTTCTGGTCTCGAAATGTCTCAAAACTCTTTACGTTTGAGCTGGACTTCAGAAGAAGTTGACCAACGTTTGAAAAACATTATGGCCAATATCCATGAAGCTTGCGTAAAATATGGTACAGACGCAAACGGATATACTGATTATGTAAAAGGTGCCAACATTGCCGGATTCGTAAAAGTTGCCGACGCCATGCTTGCACAAGGAATCGTATAATAAATACAACCAACCTAAACCCTTAAAATGCCGTCATTAATGATGGCATTTTTTGTTTGACATACAACAAATTGTCAGTTTTTGCGTTTATGTTATATTTGTATACTAATTGCTATCAGATGAAAAAGTGCTTTTTGTGGATTACAGTATTACTATTCCAAATTGGATATGCACAACTATATCCCAATTGGAAAGGGTACTCTTCTTATAACAGCATCAAAGACATCTCAGAATCAAGCACCAAACTTTATGCTGCAGCTGAAAATGCACTTTTTACAGAAGACATAAACAGCGGCGAACTTAAAACCTACAATACCGTTGACGGACTTTCAGGTCAAACCATCTCTGCCATGTATCATAGTGAAACCTTTAACCGAACCATTATTGGTTATCAAAATGGATTAATGGTTGTAATCAATGATACTGATGGAACTACACTCAATGTAGTTGACATCATAAACAAAAATATCCCGTCCAACATCAAGAGAATCAATCATTTCATGGAATATAATGGTATACTTTATATTTCTTGCGATTTTGGAATTGTTCAATACAAATTAAATACTTTAGAATTTGGCGACACTTATTTTATAGGTCCAAGCGGACAGGAAATAAGAGTATTTCAAACCACTGTTTATAACAACGAAATCTATGCTGTAACCCAATATTACGGAATTAGAAAAGCTGCTGTCAACAATCCTAACTTAATCGATTTTGCTCAATGGCAGGTATTTGATGCCGGTTATTGGCTAGGCATTGTTACTTTTGGCAACCAATTGGTTATTTTAAATTCAAACAACAATATATACAAAAATAATGGTTCCGGCTTTCAACAGGTTGGAGCTCTTGGTGAAACCGGACTGGATATCCGTTCGGGTCAAAACTACATGACTGTTACCGGGGCAGGAAAAACATTGATTTTTAATTCCTCATTAAATCTGGTTACTACAATACTTAATTCTCAGGTTACCTCTATTCCGGTTACCTTTAACTGTGCTTCAGTTATTGGCTCAACTATTTTTATAGGTACCAATGAAAATGGAATCCTGTCATCGACAATAAGTTCTCCAACCAGCTTCCAGTTCATAATGCCAAGCGGCCCTATGATGAATAATATGTTTTCAAT
The DNA here is from genome assembly GCA_945957245.1 of uncultured Flavobacterium sp. Lineage (GTDB taxonomy): Bacteria > Bacteroidota > Bacteroidia > Flavobacteriales > Flavobacteriaceae > Flavobacterium. The sequence goes on from CAMFLD010000001.1 coordinate 27,439, forward strand.
CAATAATTCCTCTTCGAACCTCTGGGCCGTATATGGTGGTTATGATGTTACGTACAATCCATATACATATATTGGCTTTAATCTAAACGAATTTGGTGTAAGCAAGTACAACGAAACCAACGGCTGGCTTAACATCCCTTACAGTGCCGTGCTTGGAGCAAAAGCCATTGTACGTATTGCTGTAAATCCTAATGATGAAAACAAGGTTTACATGGCTTCTTATAACAATGGTTTACTTGAAATACTAAATGATATCCCTACCACTCTTTATGATAACTCAGCAAACAGTACTTTTGAAGGTTCCGGTCCAAGAGCAAACAGTACAGCATTTGATAAAAATGGAAATCTATGGCTTACCGAAAGCAGGGTTAAGCATGGACTTCATGTAAAAAAGGCCGGTGGTGGTTGGCAAAGCTATGATATGGAATCCATCCTAACGGATTATGCCAGTAATGACTTTTGTAAAATTGCCATCGATAGAAACGGCACAAAATGGATTGCCAGTTACAAGAACGGAGTAATTGCCTTTAATGAAACAGGCAACATCGGCTTCAGGAAATTATCAGAAGGCAGTGATTTAGGAAACCTTCCCTCCATTGATGTACGTGCTATTGCTGTGGATAACCGAAGTCAGGTTTGGATAGGAACTAACAGAGGATTAAGAGTACTTTCGAGCACCGGAGCCTACAACAACACTGATCAGATGAAGGCTAATCCAATTATCATTTCGGAAAATGGTGTAGGACAGGAACTTTTATATGAGCAATTTATTACAGACATAGCTGTCAACGGTTCCAACCAGAAATGGATTTCTACTGCTGACTCAGGTGTTTTTCTTTTTTCATCGGATGGACAGCAGACTATCTATCATTTTACAACAGATAATTCGCCTCTACCGAGCAATGTAGTGAACGATATTGAAATCAATGCTGCTTCCGGAGAAGTTTTTTTTGCAACTGATAAAGGTTTGGTTTCTTTTAAGGGAACTTCAACAAAACCTGCAGAAAACCTTGATGCTGTTTATGTTTATCCTAATCCCGTAAGGCCCGGTTTTGAGGGAACCGTAAAGATAGCCGGACTGATTTCTAAAGCCAATATCAAAATCACCGATATCGAAGGTAATCTTGTTTACGAAACTACTTCAGAAGGTGGTACAATCGAATGGGACACTACTGCATTTGGAAAGTATAAAGTAGCTTCAGGAGTTTACATGATATTTGTTGCAGCCGAAGATGCTTCGGAAACTGCTGTGAAGAAAGTAATGATTGTCCGATAATTGTGAATTTCATTTATATTCACTTTTCAAATGTTAGTCAAAACCAAAGCCATAGTCATTTCATCATTAAAATATCACGAAAAAAGCCTGATAGTGAAATGCCTGACGCAATCTGACGGACTCAAAAGCTATTTTGTCCCCAATGCTTTTTCGGCCAGGAAATCAAATCAAAAAATTGCCTATTTTCAGCCGCTTTCCATTCTTGAAATAGAGGCAAATCACAAAAACAAAGGCACTTTAGAACATTTTAAGGAAATCCGCTTGGCTCATGCCTATCAAACCGTTTCCAGTAACATTGCTAAGAGCAGCATTGCGATATTCCTGTCGGAAATCATCCATCATTGTCTTCATGAAGAAGAAAAAAATGAAGCTCTTTTTGAGTTTTTGGAATCTGCCTTATTATGGTTTGATGCGCATGATGAAATGTCCAATTTCCATTTAATTTTAATGCTTGAAATGACAAAATTTCTTGGCTTTTATCCTGACACTTCTGAAATCAGCCTTGGTTTCTTTGATAGTAAAGAAGGTGTTTTTTCAACCTTTCAGGGCACTAATTGCTTTAGCGAACATGAAACATTTCTCTTCAAAAAATTAATCGCTTTAAAATTTGATTCCGACCAAAAGGTTTTTTCAGGAAGCGAAAGACAAATGCTTCTTAAAATACTGCTTCAATACTACGCTGCTCATTTGGATGGATTTAAAAAACCAAAATCTTTGGAGGTATTAAGGGAGATTTTTGCCTAAGCTATTTTTTTTAAAAGGATTTTTATTGTTAATTAGCACCTTTAGCCAAAACAGTCTCAACCCTATTTTTAAGTGTTCACTTATGAATAAATTAATTATTGTTGCTCTTCTCTGTATCGGTTTTAGTGGAAAGAGTCAAAGCACTAAACAGAAACCCTACGTCATATACAAGGAAGATTACTATACTATTGATGTAAAAAGCAACAAACTTTCGGTCGTGTTATTTTCCCAGGAGCGAAAATTTGTCGGCGACAAAGACAATCCGTTTGTGAACCAAAATACTATAAATTATACCGCTTCCTTTGAAGAGGTAAGTGATATTGATGCGTTTACCATTTCATCAAAAAAAGATAGGGAGAAAGTACATTCTATCCGTACTGATGACCGTGAAATCGATGGCGTTTTTTACCATGATATGAAATCAAAAATTTATGGATTTCCAAATTTAAAGGATGATTCCGAAACGTACACTTCATTTAAAAAGACCTTCAAAGTTCCACAATTACTAGACACTTATTATTTCAAGGATAACATTGATTGTAAGGATTCAAAAGTAACACTCAAGGTTTCTAACAAAGTGAACGTTGGTTACCTGCTTCATGGTGATGACACTGATTTAATACAATTTACCACCAAAAAAGAAGGCGACTATACCCTATATACCTGGCAATTGCTCAACAGTACTAAGGTTGATTACTTTGAAGATGCCCCTAATCCTTCATATTTTCTGCCTCACCTGATTTTTTATATCAAAAATTACACTAATGATTCAGGGCAACAGGAAGTATTGGGTTCAGTAGATAATTTGTATAAATATTATTATCAGACTTTAAAAGACATCAACAAAACAGATCAGTCAGCTCTTAAAATGCAAACTGATAACCTAACAAAAGGGCTTACCACCGATTCCGAAAAAGCCAAAGCCATTTTTGATTACGTACAGACCAAAGTACATTATGTAGCTTTTGAAGACGGAATGGGCGGTTTTATTCCCAGAGATGCTGCAGAAGTTTTCCAGAAAAAATATGGCGACTGCAAAGACATGGCCAACATTTTGAATGAAATGCTTCATTATGCCGGCATAGAATCCCATACTGCCTGGATTGGAACACGTCATAATAATTACTCTTATAAAGATGTACCAACGCCTATTGTGGACAACCACATGATTGCTGTGGCCAAAATTGAGGGTAAAAACATTTTCCTTGATGCCACAGGCCAGTTTGTTATTTTCCCGGGCTTTACACCATTTATTCAGGGAAAAGAAGCTTTGCTTAAAATAGATGAAAATAACTATACCATTTTACAGGTACCTGTAATTGCTGCCGAAGAAAATAGTACTCATGCCAAGATTCAGTATCATTTTGATGGCAATAAGATTGTTGGGAATTCCTTTTTTGAACTTAAAGGATTTTCAAAAATGCGGTTTGTAGGTTCTTATAAGTATGCTCTGGAAAAAGAAAAAAGAGTAAAAGAATACCTGTCCCGTTTCATCGAAAGTATCAACACTTCAGGTATCGAAGTCAAAAATGATGATTCAAGTCAGAATCCTTTGGAACTAAAAAACAGTTTTGATCTTGAAAAATGGTCGAAAACTGTTGATAACCAAATCATCTTCAAACCCATTTTGCTTTTTCCTTATTCCAATCAACGTATTGATACTGAAAAACGTAAAATTCCGGTGGAATTCGAATTTAAACAATCTTATGATTTTGAATATGAAATCACGATTCCTGATGGATATAAACTCGAGTTCAAACCGGAGAATTATGAATTCAGCAATGACCTGCTTTTTGCTAAGATTACTTATACACAGAACAACAACAAACTGCTGATAAATCAAAAGATAAAAATGAACACTCTTTTAATCGAAAGAAGCCAATTTACAGATTGGAACACCGCTGTAAAAAATATTACCAAACAATACAATCAGAACATTATACTGTCTAAATCATGATAAAGAAAAGCACTCTTTTTTTACTTTTATTCCTATGTCAATTTGCTTTTTCGCAAGTTGAAGAAGTCAAAAACTACGAATGGGATGCCGTACCTAAATTTGCCGAAATACCTAACGAATTTCTTAGCTACCCTGCCGTGGTTTTAAAAGATGACCGGTTTTACGATAATCGTGTAGGTTATTATGCTTATAAAGGTTTTGTGGTGAAACACTGCGCCATCAAACTGCTTACAGATGAAGGTGTAAATAATTTCAACAAGGTTAATATCAATAAGAAATATGTTCGTGATTACCGTGATATAAGAGCCCGGGTAATTAAGCCTAATGGCAAAATCAATGAACTTCCGCAAGATAAAATCATTGAAAAAGATAATTCTGATGAACGGCAGTTTGTTTTTGAAGGAGTTGAAAAAGGCGATATTATTGAATACTATTATGTAATCAAAGATTATCCAGATTTTTCAGGGGTGGAGTATTTTCAACGCACCATTCCGGTTGTAGAATGTAAGTTCCAAATCAATGTAATCCCACAAACTATTACCTATGCCTATGGATATAATGGTATGATGGAAGCATCGACAAACCGTCAAAAAATATTTAAGGCAACAAATCTGCCGGCATATAAATTTGAGCTTAATGCAACCAATTACGCTAATCTGGCTAAGGTTTATTATTTCACACGCACATTCAGTTATGATTTTGAGAACTTCTATCGCGATCTGGTTTCTTATGCAGATGGTACGAATGCTAAATCTATGGTAAAAGGATTAATCAACGACCTTAAATTAGATGATACTTCAATACCCTTAGATGAAAGACTCAAAAAGATGGATATTTATCTGAAAACCAACGTCGAACTAGATAATCAAACCAATTATAAAAAGGTTTTTGAAGACAAAAAAATTACGCCTAAAATGGTTTTAAACCTCTACAAGGATGTACTTGATTATCTTCAGGTCAAATACAAATTAATCGCTTCTACAGACAAGTTTGAAGATCATTTAGATCAAAAACATGTAGTTCCGGGTTCACTTTCAGAAATTATGATTTTTATTCCGGAAACCAAAAAGCTATTATCGCCTTTTTACTACTGGATGCCTTACGGTCCGGCAAGCAATAATTGTGTAAATAACGAAGCTGTGATGTTTTATACTGAAGGAAAATATACTGCAACAACTAATGTTTATTATGATTTTATTATTGTAGACAGCCCTTCTGTAGATGATAACCTTGTACGAACCACAAGTGATATTACCATTGACGATGATATGGAAACCGTTACCGTAAATAAAAAAATGGAAACAACAGGCTATCGTTCCTTCTATTCAAGATATTACATAAAACATGTCCCTGAAGACAAAGTGAAAAAGTATGTCCAAAACAATGTTTTTGAGGACGTTGATGTTGAAATTAAAGACTATAAAATATCCAACAAGGAATACGAAAACAATTATGATAATGCTAAGCCATTTACCTTTGACACCAAAGTTCAGGTAAAAGAAGCGTGGCTGGAAAATGCCGGAAAAAATTATCTGTTTTCTATTGGAAAAGTTCTTGGAAAACAAACCGACCTGTATCAGGAAAAAGAAAGAAAATATCCAGTCGATTTATACTATCCGAAAAAATATATTCATTTCATAAATCTGACCATTCCAAAAGGTTATACAGTTAAAAGCACTGACAATTTAGTATTCAGCAGGCAGATGAAAGATGATAAAAATGAGGAAGTTATCGGCAGTTTTATATCCTCTGCGAAAGTTGAAGGCAACATACTGAAAATATCCATTGAAGAGTTCTATAATTTCACGCATCTTGAGGTAAACCGATATAATGAATACCGTGATTTAATCAATACTGCCTTTGATTTTTACAAATCATCATTGATTTTGTCAAAATAGACTCTTAACGCCTGTAACTTTTGCCTTCCTTCTTTTGCCTTTTTACTTATAATCACTACTTTCGCAGACTGATTTAAGAAAACGACAAAAATGAGTACTAAGTTTACTGAATACAAAGGACTTGACCTGCCTACCGTAGCATCGGAAGTTCTTGCATTTTGGAAAGAAAATAATGTTTTTGAACAAAGCGTTACTTCACGTGAAGGCGCCACTCCGTATGTGTTTTTTGAAGGGCCACCGTCTGCAAACGGTCTGCCCGGAATTCACCATGTAATGGCACGTGCCATCAAGGACATTTTTTGTCGCTACAAAACCCAGAAAGGTTTTCAGGTAAAGAGAAAAGCCGGATGGGACACTCACGGTCTACCTGTTGAATTAGGTACCGAAAAAGAATTAGGCATCACCAAAGAAGATATCGGGAAAACCATTTCGGTAGAAGAATATAATGAAGCGTGTAAAAGAACCGTTATGCGCTACACGGATGTTTGGAATGACCTAACCGAAAAAATGGGGTATTGGGTTGATATGGAAGACCCTTATGTAACCTACAAATCCAAATATATGGAATCGGTTTGGTGGTTACTAAAACAGATTTACGATAAAGATTTATTATACAAAGGCTACACCATACAGCCTTATTCGCCAAAAGCCGGAACAGGATTATCTTCACATGAGGTAAACCAACCCGGTTCCTACCGTGATGTTACAGATACAACTGTTGTAGCCCAATTCAAAACTAAACTAGAAACTTTACCGAACTTCCTTCAGGGATTCGGAACAGTTCATATACTGGCATGGACGACTACACCATGGACACTGCCGAGTAACACTGCACTTACGGTTGGACCGAAAATAGATTATGTGCTGGTTAAAACTTTCAACCAATATACTTTTGAGCCAATCAATGTCGTTTTGGCTAAAAACTTAGTTGGGAAACAATTCGGTAAAGGCTTTTTTACCAGTGAAAATGAGGATGATTTTGCCAATTTCAAATCCGGAGACAAAAACATTCCATTCAAAATATTGACCGAATTCAAAGGAAAAGACTTGGTTGGAATCCGTTATGAGCAGTTGATGCCATTGGTATTACCTTACCAAACTCCGGAAAATGCTTTTCGTGTAATCTCTGGAGATTTTGTTACCACAGAAGACGGAACCGGAGTAGTTCATACTGCTCCGACATTTGGTGCTGATGATGCTAAAGTTGCCAAAGAAGCAACTCCCGAAGTTCCGCCAATGCTTGTTTTGGATACCAATGGAAATCCTGTGCCTCTGGTTGATTTACAGGGTAAATTCATTCAGGGACTCGGGGATTTATCGGGCAAATATGTGAAAAACGAATACTACGATGCCGGAACGGCACCGGAAAAATCAGTAGATGTTGAAATTGCCATCCGCCTAAAAGAAGAAAACAAAGCTTTCAAGGTTGAGAAATATGTCCACAGTTACCCGCACAGCTGGAGAACTGATGAGCCTTTGTTATATTACCCACTGGATTCCTGGTTCATCAAAGTAACCGAGGTAAAAGACCGGATGTTTGACCTCAACGAGACCATCAACTGGAAACCAAAAGCAACCGGAGAAGGTCGTTTTGGAAACTGGCTTAAAAATGCCAACGACTGGAACCTGTCCCGTTCAAGATATTGGGGAATTCCATTACCAATCTGGAGAACTGAAGACAAGCAGGAAGAAATCTGCATTGGTTCTGTTGAAGAACTTTACAATGAGATAGAAAAAGCCATTGCAGCCGGAGTACAGACTGCTAATCCGTTCAAAGGTTTTGAAATAGGCAATATGAATGAGTCCAATTACGAATTGGTTGATTTGCATAAAAATGTTGTCGATAACCTGACTCTGATTTCCCCGTCTGGCAAACCAATGAAGCGGGAGGCCGATTTGATTGATGTTTGGTTTGATAGTGGCGCCATGCCTTATGCACAATGGCATTACCCTTTTGAAAACAAAGACAAAATTGACCAAAACAAAGACTTCCCTGCCGATTTTATCGCAGAAGGAGTTGACCAGACCCGTGGCTGGTTTTACACTTTGCATGCTATTGGAACTTTGGTATTTGATAAAATTGCCTATAAAAATGTTGTCTCAAATGGTCTTGTTTTGGATAAAAACGGACAAAAAATGTCCAAACGTTTAGGAAATGCTGTCGACCCATTCGAAACATTAGCCGAATACGGTCCTGATGCTACTCGTTGGTACATGATTTCCAATGCCAATCCATGGGATAACCTGAAATTTGACAGTGAGGGAGTTGCCGAAGTACGCCGTAAGTTTTTCGGAACATTATACAACACCTACTCTTTCTTTGCGCTATATGCCAATATTGATGGTTTCAAATATGCTGAAGCTGAAATCCCGTTAAATGAGAGACCGGAAATAGACCGTTGGATCTTATCAGAACTGCATACATTAATCAAAACAGTTGATGAAGCTTATGCCGACTACGAACCAACGAAAGCGGCAAGAGCCATTTCCGACTTCGTTCAGGAAAATCTCAGCAACTGGTATGTTCGTTTGTGCAGAAGAAGATTCTGGAAAGGGGAATATGAAAAAGATAAAATTGCAGCGTACCAAACCTTGTTTACCTGCCTTCTAAATGTAGCTAAACTCTCCGCACCGATTGCTCCGTTCTTTATGGAACAGCTATACCGAAATTTAGTTAACACTACTAAACATGAGGAATTTACAAGTGTTCACCTGGCAAAATTCCCTGTTTCGGTTGAAAACTTTGTTGATAAATCGCTGGAAAGTAAAATGATGAAAGCCCAAACTGTTTCATCACTGGTTTTGTCACTTCGTAAAAAGGAAATGATTAAAGTACGCCAGCCTTTGCAAAAGGTTATTATACCTGCATTTGATGACCATTTTAAAGCAGAAATCAATGCGGTTTCCGACCTAATAAAAGCCGAGGTAAACGTAAAAGAAATTGAACTTTTAGACGATGCATCAGGGGTTTTAGTGAAGCAGATTAAGCCTAATTTCAAAGCCTTAGGCCCTCGTTTTGGCAAAGACATGGGGCTGATAGCCAAAGAGATACAAAATTTTTCTCCAGAACAGATAACTGAAATCGAACGCAACGGTGAGTTAACGCTTGTTATTTCAGGAAATAGTATAACTTTAACATCCGATGATGTGGAAATTTCTTCACAGGATATTCCGGGTTGGTTGGTTGCTAATGCAAATGGCATAACTGTTGCACTAGACATTACCTTAACTGAAGAATTGAAAAATGAAGGAATTGCAAGAGAGTTGGTAAACCGGATTCAAAACATCCGAAAAGACAGTGGATTCGAAGTTACAGACAAGATAAAAGTTAGGCTACTGCAGGATGCCGAATTAGAAAAAGCCGTAAATGCAAACATAACTTACATCAAATCTGAAACCTTAACTGAAACACTTGATTTTACAGCTGATTTGAGTGAAGGAACAGAAATTGAATTTGACAATATAAAAACCAAAATATTAATCTCAAAATAGACAAAGATGGTAGAAGAAAAAATGAGATACTCAGATGCTGATTTGGCAGAGTTCAAAGAAATAATACTGGTAAAAATTGAAAAGGCTAAAGCCGACCTGGAATTAATAAAAAGCGCTTACATGAATGACCTGAACAACGGGACTGACGACACTTCTCCTACTTTTAAGGCATTTGAAGAAGGAAGCGAAACTATGTCTAAAGAAGCTAACTCGCAGTTGGCTATCCGTCAGGAAAAGTTTATCCGTGATTTGAAAAACGCTTTATTCCGTGTGGAAAATAAGACGTATGGCGTATGTAAAGTTACCGGAAAACTTATCAGCAAGGAAAGGTTAAAAATCGTTCCTCATGCTACTATGAGCATTGAAGCTAAAAACCTGCAGCGATAAATAAAAAATACAATCATTACATCTTATAAAGGAAATTTCCCGAAACGATGATTTTACACCTTGTTCATGATGAAAAAATCATCAATAGAACTATTGACATCTTTGAGGAAGTAGCTCCCGGAGCAAATCTTTTTGTTGTCTTTACAAGGCACGAACTCAAATATGTAAAACGTCACAACAACGTAATTACATTTCAGGAGTTTGTAAACTATAAAGACAACAAAACGTTTTCTTCGGTAATAATCCATTACCTGAATTCAAGGAAAATTCGTTTTGTCCAAAAGTATGTGAAAACCGACATCCCTGTCTACTGGATTATCTGGGGTAATGATCTTTATAACAAATTGCTTTATCCTAAAGGCTTTGAATTATGGGATAAACAAAGTTCTTACTATAAAAAACACCACAAATCCTTTATTGGACAGCTTGTTGAAAAGATAAAAGATCGTTTTAAAACTAAAAAAATAGAATCTTTTGTTGCCAATCGCATTAGTGCTATAGTTACTGATACCACTGAAGTCGATTATGATATGC
>CAMFLD010000002.1 GCA_945957245.1 uncultured Flavobacterium sp.
GAATTATAATTTCTGTCTCAGATTCGTCTGTGTAGGCTCTGTTAACCTGAAATGGAAATTCTCTGGTTCTGTATTTTTTGGGCACATAAGAATTTTGGTTAAAAGCATTCAGGGCAAATAATAATTTGCCTCCTGAATTCTGGGCATACCCTTCGGCTTCCAACTCCAAATCTTCTGTAAACTCAATAGATTTTGGATTATTGGTAAATCCAATTTTTTTGACACTGAGATTATTGATGTTGGAAAATTCTTCTTTGTATCTATCTATTTGTTTTTCTCTGCTTAATCTTTCTTTCCCAAACTCATCTTCATATTGTAAACCACGGGAAACAATATTCAGTTTACCGGTCAGGCTGCCATTTTCTGAAATTTGGTAAGATCCTTTAATAACCTGCAAGTTATCTTTTTCGTTAAATGTTTTTGTCTTAACAATTTCTCCTCCTTCCGGTTTGATCAACAATACATTTCTATTATCTGTAAAATCTCCCTGAAAACCAAATGGCTGTATCTGACTGGTACACTCAAGCCAAACCAATCCATTATCTGTCGGAAGTGTCAAAATTGCATGATTTCCCTGAGCAAAAGTTATATCACTGCTGATATCCTTTTTATCTCTGCTTCCGGCATATACCAGAGTAAAATAAGATGGAACGCCCACAGATTTTAACAAGGAACGGGTATAATTTGTAAGGGCTTTACAGTCGCCATAACCTAACTTATCTACATCCTTTGCCAACATGGGTTTCCATCCTCCAATACCAACCTGTACACTTACATACCTTGTTTTTTCCTGAACATATTTGTAGATAATTTTGGCAATTTCTACCGGATTTTTTTCAGCTCCAATTAACTGTTTAATTTTAGCTTGAGTCTCCTGAGGAATTTCCTCAGTATCAGCTAATAATGCATTATAATACCATTTACCAAAATCCGACCAATTGGTGGCTTTGCCTTCAATATTCTCCAAATCGAAATTTTCCAGAGCAAAATAAACTATCGGGAAAACAGAAGAATTTGCGGGACTTAATTCTTCCCTTTTTTCTGCTTTAATATTTCTAGCCTTATAAGTTATGGATGATGCTGTTTCGGTTTTCTCTACAGGATATTTGGAAGAGAAGTTACTTTCCTTTTTTTTCAGATTTAATTCGGGTTTGAAATTGATGGTATAGGATGTATTTTCAACACTAACCAGATAGTCTTCGACGGGACTCCAAGGTATAATAAAAGCTGTGTTGGAAGTTTGGATTTCCGTTTCGAAGCGCATCGTAAACGGATAGGCAATCGGCGTATAGTCGAGATACAAGGCCCTGTTATCTGTAAAAATCGAAAAACCATCAGCTACACTTACATCTTTAAAATCTTTTCTTTTATAAACCTTGAGTTCCTTACCTGATGCATCATAGGCAGTGGCTTCAATATGGGTTATCCTGGAGTTTTTATCATAGTTCTCAGACAAATTTAAATCTCTCAACCCCAATTCATTTAAAACCGACATAACAACAACCGATTTGATTGTCATTGACTTTTGGGAGGTAATATCAATATTCAATTCGCTCAACCTTATAACGCTGTTGGCGTTTTGCTTTAAGCTATCCGTTATTGCTGAAGTAGGGTATTGTAATTTTTGACTAAAACTTATTTGGGAAAGTAAAAGAAAAAAAACGGGAAGAATATTCAGTCTCATTAAAAGTCTATTTTTTTCAAATGTAAAAAAATTAACTTACAATTAACAAGCTTAATCTTTGTTTTTAGAATCAATAATTATAGTAACCGGACCATCGTTAAGCAGGGTCACTTTCATATCAGCTCCAAACCTTCCTGTCTGTACTTTTTTGCCCAGCTCAAATTCCATTTTCTGAATAAATGATTCGTATAATGGAATTGCAACATCGGGCTTGGCTGCTTTTATATATGATGGGCGATTCCCTTTTTTTGTTGCGGCATGAAGGGTAAATTGACTAACAATAATCATATCTCCCCCAACCTCTTTTAACGAAAGATTCATAACACCATTCTGATCTCCAAAAATGCGCAGATTGGCTATTTTTGAAGCCATCCAGTCTAAGTCGGTTTCAGAATCGGCTTCTTCAAATCCAACCAAAACCAACAATCCCTTTTGGATTTCAGCAACTTTAACCTCTTCAATTATTACTGAAGCCTCAGAAACTCTTTGGGTAACGGTTCTCATTATGATTTTCTGGATTCGTCACTGGCAATTCGGTCATCATTGTAGATATCCTGCCTGTAATGTTCATCATCTCCTTCAAGGATTTTGAGGTAACTGTTGTAGCGTGACCAGGCAATTTTATCTTCCTCCAGGGCTTTTTTGACAGCACAATGCGGCTCTTCTTTATGAAGACAGTTGTTGAATTTGCATTGGTCTTTCAAACGAAAAAATTCGGGAAAATAATCACTTACTTCAGCCGGTTCCATATCCACTATTCCAAATCCTTTTATACCGGGGGTATCTATAATTCTGGCATCAAACGAAAGATCGTACATTTCGGCAAATGTGGTAGTATGCTGCCCCTGCATGCTTTGCTCTGAAATAGTTTTTGTTTTCAGATTCAATTCGGATTCCAAAGCATTGACCAGCGTTGATTTTCCAACTCCGGAATGCCCGGAAAACATACTTACTTTTCCTGTCATTAATTGTTTCAATTCATCCAGTCCTTTCTTTTCAAGGGCAGAAACCCTGATGCATTTGTATCCTATTTGCGAATAAACATATTGAAGATACAACTGTTCGTCCTGCATAGCTTCATCATAAGTATCAATTTTGTTAAAAACCAAAACCGTTTCTATATCATAAGCTTCGGCTGTTACCAAAAACCTATCAATAAAACTGGTAGTTGTTGGCGGATTGTTGATAGTTATCAAAAGAAAAACAATATCAATATTGGAAGCAATAATATGCGTCTGTTTGGAAAGGTTTACTGATTTTCGGATAATATAATTTTTTCTGTCATGAATGTTGTTGATGATTCCAATAACAGTATCTGCAGTTTCATCCAACTCAAAATCCACCACATCACCCACGGCAATCGGGTTAGTACTTTTGATACCCTGCATACGGAATTTTCCTTTGATGCGGCATTCAAAAACCTGCTGGTCTTCGGTTTTAACGGTATACCAACTACCGGTGGATTTATAAACGAGTCCTGTCAAAATTAATTATCAATTACAGATTACGAATGACAAAGGTAAAAAATGAAAGCTGTCATTGTGTTTAAAGTTGGGTATAAATAAAAAAAGTTGCCATTGCCGGCAACTTTTATATTCTTTCAAACTATGTTAATTAGTATTTGTAAGCAACTCCTGTTTTGATAGCCTGAGAACCACCAAGAGCGTTAGAGTTAGCTCCAACTGTAGTTTTGTCTGAAGTCAACAATACGAATGGACAACCTTGTTTAGCTGCATCCATTTTAAGCTTCTTTTGTGCCTTTTTGTCTCCTGTGTTACCTGTTTGGAAGTTAATCAAACCAGTTTTTCCACGAACTTCACCTACTTTTTTCAAACCAGAGATGTAAGCTTTGTCTTCAAGGATAACCACTTTTTCCCAGTCGTCTTCACCATTTATGACAATTTTCTCAGTTACATCTTCCTGTCTTTTTGTTTTTCCGTAGATAATTTTTTCAACGGCGTACTTTCCGATAGTGTTTTCAGCATCTTCTCCATCATACTTAAAAGTAATGGTGTACTCATCAAGGCGGATAACTTTCCCTTCAACAACTTCTCCACTGTGTTTGTAGATTTTGTCTAACTGCGCATTTGCTACACCGAAGCTTAATAGCATTACGAAGAATAAAATAGTTTTTTTCATTTTTTAATAATTTTAATTATAGTTTTTCGTTTTTGTCCTGCAATGATACAAAAAATAATTTCACAAAAAATACGTCATATATCGTATTTATTTAAGATTTTCTTAAGAATTTATGATTTTCTCCTGATGAGCGATACTTTCCTGGTGTATTGCCTTAAAAATCCGTAGGATAAACTCTTCACTAAGACCCTTTTCCTCTCCTTCCAGAATCATTTTACCCAGGATTTCGTTCCATCTTTTATTTTGGAGTACCGCTACATTTTTTTCTTTTTTCAATGCTCCAATTTGCTCTGCAACTTTCATCCTGTTTCCTAAAATTTCCAAAAGCTTACTATCTGCAATATCAATGTTGGCTCTAAGCTTTATCATTTTAACGTTATAATCATCTTCGTCAAAAGTTGGTTTTTTAACCTTCAAATCCTCAAACATTTGTTTCAAAACTGATGGTGTCACCTGCTGGGCTGCATCGCTCCAGGCATTGTCGGGGTCGATGTGGGTTTCTATAATTAATCCGTCATAATTCAAATCCAAAGCCTGTTGCGACACTTCCTGAATCATATCACGTCTTCCTGTTATATGAGAAGGGTCGCAAATCAAAACCAAATCAGGGAAACGACTCTGCAGTTCAATTGGCAATTGCCATTCTGGAATATTACGATACTTAGTTTTTTCATAAGTAGAAAATCCTCTGTGGATAACCCCAAGATTACGGATTCCTGCATTGTATAAACGCTCTACACCTCCTATCCAGAGTGCCAAATCGGGGTTTACAGGATTTTTGACCAAAACAATCTTATCCGTACCGGCCAACGCATCGGCAATTTCCTGAACGGCAAAAGGGTTAACCGTTGTTCGTGCTCCAATCCACAAAACATCTATATCGTGTTCTAAAGCCAGTTTGACATGTGTTGCATTGGCCACTTCAACAGCCATCTGTAATCCAGTCTCTGCTTTTGCTTTCTGTAGCCATTTTAATCCAATAGCACCCACTCCTTCAAATCCTCCGGGACGTGTTCTGGGCTTCCAGATTCCAGCCCGGAAAATAGAAACATCAGAATCTTTTAATTCACGAGCTATTTTTAATACCTGTTCTTCGGTTTCCGCACTGCACGGCCCGGCTATTACTAATGGATGATCTAAATTAAGGTCATCCAACCATTTCCTGTTTTCTGCTTTTATATCCATAGCTTTTTATATGTCGTAAAATTAAATCCTAATTCGTAATTTCTAATTGATAATCTGTAATTCTTTTTATGGCTTCTTCTATTTTTTCTTCCGGTACACATAGCGAAAACCTAATATAGCCTTCTCCATTACTTCCAAAAATAGTTCCGGGTGTGATGAACAGATGCTGCTCTCTCAGAATGGTATCTACAAATGCTTCCGCCGATGCGATTCCGGGAGGCAGCTTGGCCCAAACAAACAGTCCTACATTGTTTACATCAAAACGGCATTGGAGTTGTTCTGCCAGTTTAAAGACCATTTTTCTACGTCTGTTATACACTTCATCTTGTTTTAGAAACCAGGATTTACCAAGTTTCATTGCTTCAATAGCCCCTTTTTGGATACCGTAAAACATGCCGCTGTCCATATTGCTTTTCACTTTCAATACTGCCTCAATCAATCTTGGATTCCCTAATACCATACCCACACGCCAACCTGCCATATTATAGCTTTTGGAAAGCGAGTTTAATTCTAAAGCAATCTCTTTAGCTCCTTCTACCTGTAGAATTGACAACGGATTGTTATTCAAAACAAAACTGTATGGGTTATCGTTTACTATCAAAATGTTATGCTTCTTTCCAAAGGCAACCAATTTTTCAAACAATTCTAAATTTCCGGCTTCACCCGTCGGCATGTGTGGATAGGAAACCCACATCAGCTTAACTTTTGACAAATCTTTTTGTTCCAAGGCCTCAAAATCCGGATGCCAGTTGGTGGCTTCGGTCAAATCATAATAAACCGGCTTTGCCTGAACTAATTCGGTTACCGAAGCATAAGTAGGATAACCCGGATTCGGAATCAGTACCTCATCGCCTTCATTTAAAAAGGCTAATGAAATGTGCATAATTCCTTCTTTAGAGCCCATTAACGGCAAGATTTCCGTATTAAAATCCAGAGAAACTCCAAAATGCTCCTGATAAAAACCCGCCATTCCTTTCCTAAGTTCCGGTAAGCCCTGATAGCTTTGGTATTCATGGGCTTTGTCATCAAACATAGCTTTTTGTATGGCCTCAATTACGCTGGCATCTGGCATCAAATCCGGGCTTCCGATTCCCATGTTGATCACGGACTTCCCTTCTGCTATCATCTGACGGACTTCCCTGAGTTTCTTTGAAAAATAATATTCTTCTACTGTATTCAATCGTTTTGCAGTGGCTATCATAATCTTCCGTTTTTGTATTCTCCTAAAACCTTAAAATGAGTGGTCATTAACGCCAAAATATTTTTCGCCTTTTCATAATGCTTGTATTTTTCAAAGATCACATCCACAAAAAAAGAATACTGAAAAGGCTGCTCAATAATGGGCATCGACTGTATTTTGGTCAGGTTCAGTTTGCAGTTGTTCATCACATTCAAAACTGTAGCCAGACTCCCAGCAGTATCATCTAACTCAAATTTTACCGAGGCTTTGTTTATTTCTTCTTTGGGCAGCTCCTTGTTTTGAGTTTTAACAATTACAAACCTGGTTTTATTACTTTGAATGGTATGAATACCTGAAGCCAAAATCTCCAAATCGTATAGTTTTGCCGCTATGGGTGCTGCTACAGCTCCTATCCCTATTAGTTTTTGTTCCTGAATCCTTCTGGCTGTTTCGGCGGTATCTCCGCTTTCTACTAATTTAATATGAGGGTATTGACTGAAAAAAACAGCACACTGAAGCAATGCTATCGGATGAGAATGTACCTCCTTGATATCTTCAATTTTTTGCCCCTTCAGCACCATAAGATTCATGTGGATATCCAGGTAATGTTCGCCAATAATATGCAGGTTGTTGCGGTCAATTAGTGCATAATTTGGAATAATGGAACCGGCAATGGAATTCTCCAATGCCATTACACCTTTCTGCGCATGATTTCCCAGAAGGCTTTTAACCACATCATCAAAAGACATGCATTCATCCAAATCACATTCCTGCCGGAAATACTCCTGCGCTACCTGATGATGAAAGGAACCTTTGATTCCCTGAATTGCAATTTTTGTTTCCATACAGCAAAAAAAAATCCCGATTTGCATCGGGATTTATATAGAGTTATCTGTTTAATTTTTTATCTTTTTACATAACACAATACTAATCCCCTTTTCTGTCCGAAGAAGAAATAAAAGAAATAGTTATACCAAGTGTTGAATGTTCTCATTTGTTGTCTTATGTTTTGCTAATGTAGAAAATTAAACCTTAGGTTTTACAAGGCTTTGCAAAAAAAGTTACGATATCGTTTTAGCTGAAATCATAAAATTGTCTTTTTTCCGTTTAACGTATTAATTAGTACATTTGCTCAAAATCGATTGGTATGTCAATAGAAGTTCAGAATATATCGAAACATTATGGTGCTCAAAAAGCATTGGATAATGTTTCCTTTTCCGTAAAAAAAGGTGAAATTGTTGGTTTCCTGGGTCCGAATGGTGCCGGAAAATCAACCCTGATGAAAATTTTGACCACCTTTATCAATGCGGATGAAGGCACTGCTTCGGTAAACGGAAGCAATGTAATCGAGAACCCAAAAGCGGTACAACTGTCTGTGGGCTACCTCCCGGAACACAATCCGTTATACCTTGATTTATATGTCCGTGAATATTTGGCTTTTAACGCCGATGTATACAAAGTAGCCAAAAGCCGAATTGATGAAGTAATAGAACTTACCGGACTTACTCCTGAAAGCCACAAAAAAATTGGGCAATTATCCAAAGGATACAGACAACGTGTAGGATTGGCTACCGCCCTGCTCCACAATCCTGATGTGCTTATTCTGGATGAGCCAACCACAGGCTTAGACCCGAATCAGTTGGTCGAAATCAGGAATGTGATTAAGAATGTAGGGAAAGATAAAACCGTTTTTCTGTCTACCCACATCATGCAGGAAGTGGAAGCTATTTGCGACCGGGTCATTATTATCGACCATGGCAAAATTGTAACCGACAAAAAACTCGATAAACTGGTTGCTGAAGAAAAGGAACAAATCATCGAAGTGGAATTTGACAAAGTCATTAACGAAAGCCTTCTGGCTTCGTTACCAAACATCAAAACCTATAAAAACAATAATGACAATATCTGGACTTTAACCTTTAATTCCAGTGAAGACATGAGGCCAAAAATATTTGATTTTGCCCATGACAACGGATTAAAAACGCTTCAAATCAGTCTGAAAAATAAAAACCTTGAAGAAATATTCAGGGAGAAAACGAAGAAAAATTAAGGATAAATAACCCTTCCCTGATATAATTGCTCAACCTGCACAACAGGTGGAACATTTTTCAGGACAATGTTTCCGGTGCTTACCATTTTCCCGGTGATGCTTTGCATCGGTTTAACAATCATATCATTGGAACCTCTATGATAAACATCCAGATTTTGTATCGTAAGGTTTTCGGCTTCAATCCTTCCGTCTCCAAAATAGAAATTAAAATGTGCCTCTGTAGCTGTTCCGCTCAGGTAATATCTTGAAACATTATTATTGGCTATATAAATGGAGCTTGTATTTACATTTATTATAAAGTCTCCGGTTCCGGCTCCTTTTTCACCATCACCATCTTTATCCATCGCTATCAAGCTCAATGAAGGAAAAGACAATACGCCATTGGAACTGATATTACGGTCGGTTTTAGAATACACTTCCTCCAGTGTAGGGGTGGTTACCAAAATTCTTATCCTCCCGTAGGAACGTACCCAGTTGCAGCTGGTTTCATCCTTAAAAATAAGCTGGTCGCCATTTTGCTGTACCTCAACATTATCAATAAAATTCTCCCCGGCCTCAACCTGAACCTTGTAATCTGTGCCTTGGGTAATCACCACTTCTATGCCACGGTACACTTTCAATTTCTTAAACGGCTGCACGGCAATATCCTTAGTAATGATAGCTCCCGTGCTTTCTACACAGTCACTTGGTTTTTCACAGGCATTGAATATCAAAAACAAAGCTATCAACGGTAAAAACTTTTTCATAATCCTCTTCTTTTTAAATTCTGTAACCAATTCCAAATTCCAGTGCTTCGGCTAAAAACAAATGGGTTTTGATGGTAAAACCGCCAAAAATCTTTGGTGTAAAATAATATTTCAGCCCTAACCTGTCATAGATGACCGTGTCCTTTTTGAAAGGCTGATAAACGTAATAACCAACCTGAGCTTCAAGGGATATTTTATTTATAAGTAATTCATGTCCCACGAAAACCCCGACTCTTTTATAATCGGTATTGGCACTGACATTAAATTCGGGATACGCAATCGAATAATATTTAATATATTCTTTAACCGATTCTGTAAGAAACAATTCGGTTCCTAACTGCAATGCTGATTTACGATTCAGCCTTTTATCTGCATAAAAACCAATGTGATAAAAAGGATACTGACCACTGCCTATAATAGGGCTTTCATTGATTCCGGTACGCAGTACAAAGTTGTAGTGAATCGGTTCATTTTTGAATGACTTTTTAACCAAAACGGTATCCGGCTGGCGTTTGAAATCACTTGAAAAATTATAATTGAGCCCTACATTCAATACATAGGTATTAATTCCGCTATTAGGCGATTTGACTCTTCCGTTTGAATAATGTGAGAATAATAATCCGGCGTGGAATCCAATATTTTTGAACAGGTTCTGATTGTCATAAGCCAATCCAATATTGGTATTGTCCATGATACGGGTACCAAAGGCCTTATTTTTACTGTTGGTTTCTTTATCGTATGGATTTGTGGTGTAAGCAATTCCCTGAGAAAGTTTCAACTGCAAATGCCGGTTCAGGAAATAAAAATTGTACAGGGCACCCACAGAATAATTTTGCCCCAAAGGCTGGCTGTTAAAATCCTGATAAAGAAAAAACACTCCAAAATCCGGATAATTATAAGCCTGCTGCCATTCTTTTGACCCATCGGACCTTTTGTAAACACTAAGCCACAATGCTTCAGGATGACCATTAACCAAGTGATACATATCTTCAGTATGCGGCAGAATATTCCCTCTCAAAACAGCAGCTTCAACCGCAAAAGGATTTTGTTTTTGCCCAACAGCAGCCAAGGTAGACAATAAAATAAAACAGTAGATTTTCCTCATCCTAAAAATTTAGTCCGCACAAATATAGCAGATTTGGTATTAAGAGGAAGATTCCGTTATTTTATTTTAGGAGCGAAGGGTTTGGGCAACTTTGTTATCCCTATTCCTGCTGTCCGTCTCGTCCTAAGACGAGACTACCATCAGGGCTAGTCGGGAATTGTCTTTTGGAAAATTTAATCTAAATTTGGCTTATGGTAAAAAATGCATTTATATTCTACAGCTGTTTGATATTGATTTTAATATTATCCACAGTATCTCCAATTAAATTCGGATGGGGAATTTTGTGCTTAGCTTCTTTAATCGGAAATAGCATTATTATTCAAAAAGCAATAAAACAGAAACCGCCTCAAAAGAACTTATTAATCATCATAAGCAGTCTATTTCTTTTACTCCCTCTATTTACGATTTTCCTGATAGTTATGCTAAGCGGTGTAACCTGCTAAAAAATAGTAGAAGCAATCGCTTTGATATTTCCGGCCTTACCCATAGAATAGTAATGTAACACCGGAATCCCGGCTGCTACCAGTTCCTTGCTTTGCTGGATACACCATTCGATTCCAATCTGTTTTACCTCATCATTATCTTTAGCCTTGACTACTGCCATAATCAAATCATCAGGCAGCTCCAGACTAAATCTATGTGGAATGAGATTCAATTGTTTTTTGGTAGCAATCGGTTTCAATCCGGGAATAATAGGAACCGTAATTCCGGCCGCACGTACTTTAGCAACATAATCAAAGTATTTCTGATTATCAAAAAACATTTGGGTAATAATATAATCCGCTCCGTTTTTGATTTTCTGTTTCAGGAAATAAATATCGCTGTCCAAACTTGGAGCTTCCATGTGTTTTTCCGGATAACCTGCCACACCAATACAAAAGTCCGTTGATGCCGAATTTTTCAAATCCTCATCCAGATAAATTCCATTATTCAGGTTATCAATTTGCTGAACCAGGTCGGTGGCATATTCATTACCGTCTTTTTCGGGTTTAAAGTAGGTTTCTGTTTTCAGTGCATCGCCCCGAAGTGCCACTACATTGTCAATTCCAAGAAAGTCCAGGTCAATCAAAAGGTTTTCTGTAGCTTCTTTGGTGAAACCGCCACATAAAATATGCGGAATGGCATCTACATTATATTTGTTTTGAATACCGGCGCAAATACCAACCGTCCCCGGGCGTTTTTTTACAATTTTCTTTTGCAGCAAACCGTTTGGAAGTTCTTTGTATTCATATTCCTCACGATGGTAAGTTACATCAATAAACGGTGGATTGAATTCCATCAACGGATCAATGCTGTCAAAAATAGACTGTATGTTCTGGCCTTTTAAAGGCGGTAAAATCTCAAACGAAAACAAAGTTTTTCCGTTAGCTTTTTCTATATGTTCAGTTACTTTCATTTTATTTCGTTGTTGTTAGTTGTTGGATTTTACCAACTATCGGTAACTATTATTAATCTGCAATATTCGGACTCAGCCATCTTGAAGCCGTCTCCACCGAAACATTCCTTCTTTTGGCATAATCCTCAACTTGATCTTTTTTAATTTTACCTAAACCAAAATACTTGCTTTCCGGATTAGCAAAATAGTATCCTGAAACCGATGCTGCCGGCCACATTGCCATACTTTCGGTCAGTTTTACTCCAATTTCATTTTCTACATCCAATAATTTCCAAATGGTAGGTTTCTCCAAATGGTCAGGACACGCAGGATAACCTGGAGCCGGACGGATGCCTTTATATTCTTCATCAATCATATCCTGGTTTGACAGCTCCTCATCCGAAGCATAACCCCAGATTTCTTTCCTCACCTTCAGATGCAGGTATTCCGCAAACGCTTCGGCTAATCGGTCTCCAAGTGCCTTCACTAAAATCGAATTGTAATCGTCCAGTTGTTTTTCAAATTCAGCTGCTTTTTCATCTACTCCAAAACCGGTAGTTACACAGAAACAGCCTATATAATCCTGCTTACCACTTTCCTTTGGCGCAATAAAATCAGCTAAGGCTATATTAGGTGCACCTGCCGTTTTCTGAGATTGTTGACGCAGCGTTAAGAAAGTTGTCGGTTGTTGGAAGTCAGTTGCCGGTATAACTTCGATATCATCGTCATTTATGGTATTGGCCGGAAAGATTCCCAGAATGCCTTTTGCGGTCAGCCATTTTTCAGCAATAATCTGATTCAACATTTTCTGCGCATCGGCAAACAAAGCTGTCGCCTGTTCTCCCACAACTTCGTCTGTCAAAATCGCCGGATATTTGCCATAGAGTTCCCACGAACTGAAAAACGGTGTCCAGTCAATGAAGTCGACCAGTTCCGAAAGTTCGACTTCAACAGTTTTTGTACCTGTAAAATTGGGTATTGGAGCTTCAAAACTATTCCAATCCAACTGTAGTTTGTTCTTTCTGGCCTCTTCAATAGACAAATAGTTTTTGTCCCGGCTCCTGCTTAAATAACCTTCCCGAAGTTTATCGTATTCTTCACGGATTGTTTTGGCGTAATTACGTTTTGTCTCGGCCTGGAGCAGGTTGCTTGCTACCGTTACCGCCCGCGAGGCATCGTTAACGTGAACAACTGTCTCCTTATATTCCGGCGCTATTTTTACAGCAGTATGGGCTCTTGAAGTAGTTGCACCACCTATCATGATTGGAATTTTGATATTGAGCTTATCCATTTCTTTGGCCAGGTACACCATTTCATCCAACGAAGGCGTAATCAATCCGCTCAACCCGATTATATCCACATTTTCCTTTACCGCAGCATCGATAATCTTTTCCGGCGGCACCATGACACCTAAATCGATTATTTCAAAATTATTACAGCCTAAAACTACAGACACGATATTTTTACCTATATCGTGCACATCGCCTTTTACGGTTGCCATAAGGACTTTTCCTGCTGATGATGATTTTCCGTCTTTTTGCGCTTCGATAAATGGTAATAGATAAGCTACTGCTTTCTTCATCACACGCGCCGACTTTACTACCTGAGGCAAAAACATTTTACCGCTTCCGAATAAATCACCCACGACATTCATACCATTCATCAGATGGTTTTCGATTACTTCTATCGGGCGTTTAACACTTTGGCGTGCTTCTTCAACATCAATCTCGATAAATTCATCTATTCCCTTGACTAAAGAATGGGTCAATCGTTCCTGAACGGAGCCGTTACGCCATTCCTGTACCGCTTTTTCATTGGATTTACTTTCGCCTTTATAGCTTTCTGCCAATTCCAACAATCTTTCGGTGGCATCCTCTCTCCTGTTGAGTAAAACATCTTCCACATGCTCCAAAAGAACAGGGTCGATTTCATCATAAACCTCCAGCATTTCAGGATTTACTATTCCCATTGTCATTCCGTTTTTGATGGCATGATACAGAAAAGCTGAGTGCATGGCTTCACGTACTTTATCATTTCCTCTAAAGGAGAATGAGACATTGCTCACGCCACCTGAAACTCCGGCATAAGGAAGATTTTCCCGAATCCATTTTGTAGCATTGAAAAAATCCAATGCGTTTAGTTTATGTTCTTCCATTCCGGTGGCAACCGGGAAAATATTAGGATCGAAAATAATGTCTTCGGGAGCAAAATGTACTTCATTGACTAAAATATCATAGCTTCTTTTGCAGATTTCGATACGTCTTTCATAATTATCGGCCTGTCCGACTTCGTCAAAAGCCATTACGATTACCGCAGCACCATATCGTTTGATTAATCTGGCATGGTGTACAAAGGCTTCTTTTCCTTCTTTTAAGGAAATTGAGTTTACGATTCCTTTTCCCTGAACAACTTTGAGTCCGGCCTCTATAATTTCCCATTTGGAACTGTCAATCATGATGGGCACTCTGGCGATATCGGGTTCGGCAGCTATAAGATTTAGGAATTTGGTCATCGCATATACGCCATCGAGCATTCCTTCATCCATATTAATGTCGATGATTTGGGCTCCTCCTTCAACCTGATTTCTTGCTATATCAAGTGCTTCTTCATATTTTTCTTCTTTGATTAACCGCAGAAACTTTCGGGAACCGGTTACATTGGTACGCTCCCCAACATTAATGAAATTGGATTCTGGAGTGACTATCAAGGGCTCCAGACCTGATAGTTTTAAATATCGGGTTGCGGGTTGTTGGTTGTCGGTTGCCGGTTGCTGGTTGTTGGTTGCCAGTTGTTGGTTGTTAGTTGTTGGTTGTCGGTTGCTTGGTATATTATTTATGCTCATGATAATTTCCTGTAATAATTGATAAAGCCATTCAACAATCGTTTGCAACTTTGAATAACATGGTGAGTAATATCAAATTGCTCTTTCGTAATATATTCCTGATCTAAAGCCACGAAACACTGGGTTTCCAACTCATATAATGACCCACGTGAGATGTGTAAAAAATTTATAGTATCTTTTGATGTCCGTCTTCCACATCCTTCAGCAATATTTGATGAAACAGATACAGCCGCCCTTCTCATTTGGTTTGTTAATCCAAATTGCTCTTCTTTTGGAAGCACTTTCGTTAATCCATAAATATTATTTGTAAGCTTTCTGCTTTCCTGCCAAACCTCTAAATCCGTATAATCTTTATTCATAAATTTATAATCACTTTTAAAACCACCGACAACCATCAACCAACAACTAACACTTTTCGCGGAGCAAATTCTGCTGCCACCTCTGCGATAGCTTTGATGTGTTCGGGTGTTGTGCCACAGCAGCCTCCTATTATATTAATTAAATTATCCTGCAAATATTCTCTGATTAATGCCTGCATTTCGGCAGGTGTCTGGTCGTATTGTCCAAAAGCATTAGGTAATCCGGCATTGGGATGGGCGGAAATATTTAGTTGTGTATTATGGGCTAATCTTTTTAAATAAGGTTTCAGTTGGTCAGCTCCTAAAGCGCAATTGAATCCAACGCTTAATAAATCGATATGCTGTATTGAGATTAGGAATGCCTCTACGGTTTGTCCTGAAAGGGTTCTTCCCGAAGCATCGGTAATGGTTCCTGAAACCATCACGGGAATATTGAGGCTGCGTTCTTCCTTAACTTCTTCAATAGCAAAAAGTGCTGCTTTGGCATTCAGTGTATCGAAAATTGTTTCCACTAAAAGTACGTCTACTCCTCCATCAATCAGGGCTTCTACCTGCTGTTTGTAGGCGATGCGCAAATCATCGAAAGTCACGGCTCTGAATCCCGGGTCGTTTACATCGGGAGACATGGATGCGGTACGGTTGGTTGGTCCAATGGAACCTGCTACGAAACGTGGTCTGTCGGTGAACTCATCTGCTACTTCCCTTGCAATTTTAGCGGATTGGTAATTGAGTTCATAGACTAAATCTTCCATGTGGTAATCGGCCATTCCTATTGTGGTTCCGGAAAAGGTATTGGTTTCTACAATATCTGCTCCGGCTTCGAAATAAAGGCGGTGTACTGCTTTTACGGCCTCTGGCTGCGTGATAGAAAGCAAGTCGTTATTTCCCTTCAACGGATGTGGGAAGTCCTTGAATCGTTCTCCACGGAAATCTTCTTCGGAAAAATTATTACGTTGCAACATGGTTCCCATGGCTCCATCGAGCACCAGGATTCGGTTTTGGATGGCTTCCTGAATCTTAGACATATTTATGAATTATCCGTTATTAGCTGCCGACTATAATTCCGTCCGACAACAAAAAATCAATACATTTATTAACTAGCCCCGATTGCAGTCTCGTCCTGAGACGAGGCGTAAAGCGGGAATATGGATTGCAAACAATGCGCAAACCATTCGCTCCTAAAAATTATATGTGTTATCCTGAAAGTCAGAGAGAATTTCTCTTACGTTATCTTTTCCCGTTGCAAAACGAGATAGAATGTAGCACCTTCTTTTGGCAAAGGGTTGCTAAGCTGTCATTGGGTCTATTCCCTCGAGCTTTCGTGATAACAAACATGATGTTAATGAACGGTGCAAAGTAACAGCATAGAATTGTTATTTGCAAGAGTTTTAAAAAAATAAAAACCTACAACGTTGTAGTGCTGTAGGTTTTCGGGGGTTTGGGTTAGTTGGTAAAAAGGTAATGCTGGTATTTGGATTGCATTTCGTTATAGAAAAGGACAAACAGGGAAATCAATCCTAAAATTCCCAAAGTGAAATAAAAATTAGGAAAAGTAAAATTGACAATAAAACATAGTAGCGCAAAGCGAAGGAATTCCAAATGGAAAATCCATTTTTTCTGTTCCAGCATGGCTCCGGTTACAATTACGCTTAGTATTATAAAAATGGTTATGAATATGAGTTTCTCAAATGTAATGTAGTGTGAAAATAATATGGTAAAGAACAGCACACAAACGGTTGTAATAGTTTTGACTTTTATGGCAAGAATCAGATTTGAGGAGTGGTGCACATGGGTTACTTTTTGGGACAATCTTCGTTCGAGCAGTTCTCTTATGCGAGGGTCAATATCATTAGGGCTTCCAAAAATAATTTTGAGTTTGTTACTAAAGCCTTTTGTTAACCGGAACGCTACTATCAATTCAAGTACGTAATGAAAATGCTGCCAAAGGAAGCTGTGGCTGTCCAATGGTTTTGTCAGTCCATATTTAGGCTCTGTTTTTTCTTCGGCAAATGTTCCGAAAATTTTGTCCCAGATAATGAGCATATCTCCATAATTTTTATCAAGGTATTCTGGATTGCTGCTGTGGTGTACCCTATGGTGAGAAGGGGTTACTAAAATGTATTCGAGCCAACCAAGTTTCCCGATTAACCGGGTATGTGTAAAAAAGGGATAGGTTCCGTGGACTAATAGGAATACGGTAATCATTTCGGCTTTAAAACCTATAACTGGCAAGACACTCCAAAACAATCCTCTTGCTATAGCCTGAAAAACAGTAATTCTGGCGGCTACGGTATAATTGAAATCATCACTTTGATGATGGACAATGTGGGCAGCCCAAAACAAATTGACCTGATGCCCAAAGCGGTGGTACCAATACCACATCAAATCGGTAGCGAGGAAGAGTAATACCCAAGTTATCCAGTTGTTTCCAATATCAAAAACAGCAAAATTGGTGTTCAGCCATTTGAAAACAAAAAAGAAGGAACCGGTGGTTATCAAATCTGAAATACGTTCTACTATCCCAACATTTACATTAGCTATACTTTCATTAAAATGATGAACTTTTCTATTTCGTCTTTTGCTGATGTAGTATTCGAGCAACATAAATGATAGAAAAAAGGGTACTGCAAAAGCTATATAGTCTATTTTCATAGTTTTGTTTGGTACTTTTTGTTTAGTTAAACCATACGGCTTCCCTGACTTTGATTTTCTCTGCTATTTTAAGGATATCGGTGAGCACTCCCCGTGCGGTTACCTGTTTTCCTGCGCCTGCGCCCTGTATGACTATTGGAATTTCGCCATAGGATTCGGTGTAAATTTCTATCAGGTTATCGGCACCTTTGAGTTGGCCCAGTGCGGAGCTTTGTGGTGCTGAAATCAATTTGGCTTCAAGCTTTTTCTCAGCTACATCAAATTCTCCAACGTAGCGTAACACATGGTTGTCTGCCTGCGTTATTTTAGCAATCTGAAATGGTTTGTCAAACAATTGCCTGTTGACGGCGTATTCAGCTTTAGAATTTTTTTCATTGAGGTTTGGAAGCAAAAGGGATGAAATTTGGACATCGGAGAATTCAAATTGGTTTTCGATTTCTCTTGCAAGGATTAATAATTTCCTTGCGACATCGTTACCGGATAAATCTTCTCTTGAATCGGGTTCTGTTAGTCCCAGTTTTTCAGCATCGGCCAGAATTTTAGAAAAAGGCAAATCTTCTTTTGAAAATCTGTTGAAGATATAGCTCAGCGAACCTGAGAAAACGCCTCTGATTTTGGTGATTTTTTCGCCCGAAAAATGCAAATCATTTATGGTTTGGACTACAGGCAATCCGGCGCCGACATTGGTTTCATAAAGAAATGTCTTATCGTACTTTTTGAGATTTCTTCTGAGTTCCTTATAAAATTCGGTGTGGAGCGTATTGGCTTTTTTATTGGCCGCAACTATATCAAAACCGTTTTGGACAAGCGGTATGTAGTTCTTTACCAGTTCATCACTTGCTGTGGCATCAACTGCGATAAGATTTTCGAGTTGAAGTTCCTTTGTATATTCAATAATGTCTTCAATGCGAAAAGGAATAGCTGATTGGGCAAAGTTGGCTTCCCACTGGTTTTTGACACCATCCTTTTCGAAAAAAGCCAGAGTAGAATTAGTTATAATAGGAAACCTGAGGTCGATATTCTTTTTTTCGAGGAAGAATTTTTGACTTTCGACGACCTGATTGATTAGCGTACTTCCGACATTTCCGATTCCGAAAAGCACTACATTTATTCTAAGCGCTGACATAATTTTGTTGTTTTTCTTTGTTAAAAATAGGCCCGATTATTTTGGCTAACTGTTCAAATTCGATTAAAAAAGCATCGTGTCCGTGAATGGAGCGGATTTCATGGTAATACACATTCTCCCTGATATTTTTCAGAAGCTCATACGTTTCCCTGTTTTCTTCGGGGATGAAAAAATAATCTGTGTCTACAGCTACTATATGAATGTTGGTCTGTACTTCTTTAGCAATGGATACAAAATCTTTTCTCCCTCTGGTGATATCATTGGTTTTTAACAAATGATTCATCAGTTTGTATGCGGGCAGACGAAACCTATTTTTGAGTTTGAAGCCGTGATTGATAAGCCAGTTTTCTATCTTGTAGAACGAGGAATCATCGAATCTGCTTCTTTGGAAACGCTGGTTCACCGATTGTGGTGTGCGGTACAAAAGCATGGCATGCAGGCGGGCATCGGTAATTGGGTCATCGGAATTATTGAGTATCTGATCCTGAATTAAGACATTTGCAATTACCCAGTCGGTCGCTTTCCAGTCGGTCGCAATTGGGATTAGATTTTCGATTGCATCCGGTCTTAACACCGCCATTTCCCATGCAACAGCACCCCCAAGGCTACCGCCAATGACTGAAAAAACCTTTCCTACATTAAGATAGTGTAGACCTTCCCAAAAGATCCGGGCTATATCACGTATAGTAAAATCATGGTAATTTGAAATCAGGTTTCCAAAGTTATCATCATAACCATTCCCGGGAATGTTAAACGCTATTATGGTGAAATAGTCCGTATCTATGATTTTATCTTCTCCTATCAAATCGTTCCACCATCCGCCTGCTCCTGTTACATTTGAGTTTCCTGTCAATGCATGGTTGACCACTACAACCGGAGCAGTTCCTAACGGCTGTCCAAATAACTGATAGAAAAGTGGAATGTAGGGGCGTTGTTTCCCACTTTCCAAATCAAAATTGAACAAATCTATTTTTTCTAAATTTTTCATTGTTGTGTTATTAAATTCCTGGAGCTTTTTAAAAGACTGCCTTCAACCTCAACTTTGAAGACAGTCTTACCAAACAAACTAAACCTAATCGATTGTTTTACTTTAAAAAACTATATTATACTATGAAAGGCGTTTTGATTTTTACAAAGACTTCTTTCAAATCTGCTTTTAAATCGTCAATATCTTCCAGTCCAACTGAAAGTCGGATTAAATCTTTAGTAACGCCGGTGGCTTCCTGCTCGGCTTCGGAAAGCTGCTGATGCGTAGTACTTGCCGGATGGATAATTAAGGATTTAGTATCTCCGATGTTAGCCAGAAGCGAAAATAATTTGGTTTCATCGGCTACTTTTTTGGCGGCTTCAAAACCTCCTTTTAATCCGAAAGTAATAATCCCGCTTTTCCCTTCCGGAAGGTATTTATCTGCTAAAGCTTTGTATTTTGAAGACGCTAATCCCGGATAGTTTACCCATGCTACCTCTTCCTGTGCTTCAAGCCATTGGGCAAGCGCCAATGCATTTTCACTGTGTTTTTTGATTCGGATTTCTAAGGTTTCCAATCCCTGAATGGTTTGGAAGGCATTGAACGGACTTAATGCTGCTCCAAAATCACGCAGCCCTTCAATCCTTACTTTTGCGATAAATGAGGATGCACCAAGCGCTTCGTAGTATTTAAGTCCATGGTAGCCCGGTGATGGTTCCGTAAACTCCGGGAATTTGCCATTGCTCCAGTCAAAATTCCCTGCATCAATAATAACTCCGCCTAAGGATGTTCCGTTTCCGGTAATGTATTTTGTCAGGGAATGGATTACGATATCAGCTCCATACTGAATTGGATTGAGCAAAAAGGGTGTTGCGACAGTATTATCAACAATAAACGGAACTTTGAATGCTTTGGCTTCTTTTGAAATGGCTTTTAAATCCAGTACATCCAATTTTGGGTTTCCTAAACTTTCGGCGAAAAATGCTCTTGTGTTTTCCTGTGCGGCTTTCGTAAAGTTCTCCGGATTGGAAGGATCTACGAAAGTTGTTGTGATTCCAAGTCTGGGTAGGGTTACTTTCAACAGATTGTAAGTTCCTCCGTAAAGGCTGTTGGATGCTACGATATGGTCTCCCGCTTTTAGTAAAACCAAAAATGTTGTGGCAATGGCTGATGTTCCTGAAGCGGTTACTACGGCTCCTATTCCGCCTTCGAGTGCGGCCAGACGCTGTTCCAGGATATCATTGGTTGGATTGTTCAGGCGGGTATAAATGAATCCGGCTTCTGCTAAACCGAATAAATTGGCGGCATGGTCTGCGTTGTTGAATACATACGATGTGGTTTGGTAAATTGGAACTGCTCTGGTTCCAGCATTTTTAGTTACATCGTGTCCGGCGTGCAATGCGTTTGTTGCGAATTTTGTTGTGCTCATGATTTAGAAATTTAATTGTTTTATAATTTTTTACGAATGGTTTGAAATAAAAAAAGTCCTTTCGGATGGTTACCAAAAGGACTTTTAGGGTGTAGTGTAACTACGGCTAGGTCTTCAACTTTTGGCAACAGGGTATAAGCATACGACAACACATGATGTGCATCATAGAAATTGCCATTGTATTTTTACCTGTTGCGTTCATTATTTTATTTTTGAATTTTCTTTTTGAATTTGTTAGTAATAAAAAAACCTCTGCGGTTTGCAGAGGTTTGATGCTATATTTTAAAAATTTAAAATTATGCAATATCATGCCTCTGCGGAAACTTCCACATCATACGACACTCATGACACATAATTAAATTCATTTCTTTTCGATTTTCAGTGATACAAACTTCAGAACTATTTTTGAATTGACAAAACAAAATCTGAAAATTTAACATTTGGGATTAGATTATATATAATTAAATACTACGTATTTACATTTTTGAAAAAATCATAAATAAAATAAAAAAAGCAAAATAGTTTTTTGTTTTCTAAATAGTCTTCATACATTTGCACCCGAAAATGAGAGGAGAAATTTGAACTGATTGCAACCTCGTTAAAAAATGCTAAAGCAGAAACTCTCCTTTAGCTTTTCGTAGCAATCTTCATTTTTCCGGACTAATAAATATTAAAATTAAATCATAAGTTATGGCTTATTTATTTACATCGGAGTCAGTGAGTGAAGGACATCCGGACAAAGTTTCAGATCAAATTTCAGATGCATTGATTGATAACTTTTTGGCGTTTGACGCTGATTCAAAAGTAGCCTGCGAAACTCTGGTAACAACAGGACAGGTAATTCTGGCAGGAGAAGTAAAATCAAAAACTTATCTTGATGTGCAACAAATTGCAAGAGAAGTAATCAAAAAAATTGGATACACGAAAAGTGAGTATATGTTTGATGCGGATTCTTGTGGTGTTTTGTCTGCCATTCACGAACAGTCTGCTGACATCAACCAAGGTGTAGACAGAGCAAGCAAAGAAGATCAAGGAGCTGGTGATCAAGGGATGATGTTTGGTTATGCTACTAATGAAACTGAAAACTTCATGCCATTAGCATTAGATTTATCTCACGCTTTATTGATTGAATTAGCCAATCTGAGAAGAGAAAATAACGAAATCAAATATTTACGCCCTGATGCCAAATCACAGGTGACTTTGGAATATTCTGACGATAATAAACCTCAGCGAATTGATGCTATTGTTATCTCAACACAACACGATGATTTTGCTCCTGAAGCTGAGATGTTAGCTAAAATCAAAAGCGATTTGATTTCTATCCTTATTCCAAGAATTAAAGCAAAATACCCACAATACGCTCACTTATTCAACGACGACATCACTTACCACATTAACCCAACGGGTAAATTTGTAATTGGTGGTCCTCACGGAGACACTGG
This sequence comes from uncultured Flavobacterium sp., assembly GCA_945957245.1. Taxonomy (GTDB): domain Bacteria; phylum Bacteroidota; class Bacteroidia; order Flavobacteriales; family Flavobacteriaceae; genus Flavobacterium. The sequence goes on from CAMFLD010000002.1 coordinate 22,282, forward strand.
TCTTACCGGAAGAAAAATCATCGTTGATACCTACGGTGGTAAAGGGGCTCACGGTGGTGGTGCTTTCTCTGGAAAAGATCCTTCAAAAGTAGATCGTTCTGCAGCTTATGCAACCCGTCACATTGCTAAAAACTTAGTTGCTGCCGGTTTATGTGATGAAGTTTTGGTTCAGGTTTCTTATGCTATTGGTGTGGCTAAACCAACTTCTATCAACGTAAACACATACGGTACAGCTAAAGTAAGCTTAACCGATGGTGAAATCAGTAAAGTGGTTGAAGGTATTTTCGACATGAGACCTTACTTCATTGAGCAACGTTTAAAATTGAGAAACCCAATATACAGCGAGACTGCAGCTTACGGACACATGGGAAGAAAACCGGAAACGGTTACCAAAACCTTCCAATTGCCAAATGGCGCTCCAAAAACAGTTGAAGTGGAATTGTTTACCTGGGAAAAATTAGATTATGTAGATAAAGTAAAAGCTGCTTTCGGATTATAATATCAAAAGAGCTTGGAAATAAAAAACCCGTCCTGAATAAATCGAGACGGGTTTTTGTTGTTTAGTATGTTCCGTTTTTCATGCTTTCCAGAACTTCTCCGTAGGATTTTATTCTTTCTTTATCTCCGGGTGGCAGGTTATCAATTGCCTGTTGCTCGACGGCGATTCCTTTTTCCTTATCGCCATTTTTGTAATACAATTGTGCCAACGTATCGAGGTAATGAAACTCGTTTTTAGTCACTTTAAGACTGGCCTCCGACCATTGAATTGCTGTGTTTATGGCTTTAGGATCGTTATTTTTTGTCTCTACTACCAGCCAGGCGGTATTGTTGGCAATTTGGGAAAAAATATGTTTGTAATCGGACCAGCTGAAAATGGCTTTCTGCTTATCAAACATTGCATCTAAAGTTTCCAGAACACTTGGCCCTTTGGATAAAATAGAGTCATAATACTCCCCAAATTCTTTGTATAATAACGAGTAGTCATTACTATTAGTTTCTTTAACCCTTTCCATGTAGGAATAAAAATCCGCCAATTGGAATCCTGTCATTTTGAGGTAATTTTTGTAATAGTTTAATAGCTTTATCTGATTGGATCTATGCAGATTAGCTGATTGTGTGGTCATTTTTTGAAAAAAGACACTAAGTACATTACCTATTCCCGTTTGGGTATAGTAAGTTCCTGCTTCGGCTCCATAAGGATCCGTATAGCTTTTTTGCTGTAATGTATTGCCCTTTCTTTCCTGCTTGAGGATTTCGTCATATTTTTTAAAGATATAATCCAGAATTTTAAAATCGTTATCTGTAACCATCTTTTGGCCACCAAACATCCTGAATGTAAATCCATTGTTCAATAGTTCTTTTTTGGCCATTTCGACGAATTCCTCATCATAACCATCTTTTAGAGCTACTACTTCTATTATGGCTTTCCATTTGGCTGTTACAATTTCTTTCGGGGTTTTTACAGCATACAAATTCTCAGGATCTTTGATGTCTGAACCGGTACTATAATCCTCAACAGGATAAGGAGCAGCTGTAGTGTCTACAGTCATATCTTCAGGGTATACTGTTTCAGCAACAGCGGTATCAACTGCTGTTACAACTTCATCTTCTGAATAGCCATTTCTCTTTGTTTTAATGATGTCATACAATGATTTTCTGATTTCAGCTAATGGTGATTTTTTGTTGTTTATCAGTTTATCAAATTTCAGGAATTCATCTGCTCTTTTTATTTCTTCATAAATTGAAGAATAGGACTGAAATAAATTGGAATTATCATCCAATGTCCCGTCAGTATGGTATAACAGTTCTCCTTTTGAATTTAAGAATAACAGAGCATTCTTATCTTTGATATTAAATTTTGCCAATGCTGATTTGTCTTTTGGCGAAGCCAGATAAAAATTAAAATGATCTTTTTTGGCATTATATCCATCATACATTTTGCGGGTTGCTGTTTCTTCGCTGTCTTTTATAAAACTGTCAAAGTCTTTTTGAGCTGATTTTTCATCACTAACAACTACAACGAGGTATTTTTCAGGTGTTTTTTCCAGATTTTTCAATGCTTCCGGATAAGTTTTGGAAATAGTATGCTTGAAAACATATTTTGATTTTTTTTGCCTTTTTTCCAGATAACTGCTGTCAAATTCGTCCTGTTCAATGAAGCCGTTTTTCTTTTTCCAGTCTTTTTCGGCTAATACCTGTAAAGGTTTTAGATTATCATTGTTCTTTTTGTCTGCATCTTCATTCGCCCCGTCAACTTTTTCAAATTCAATCATATTCCTTCTGGTTTTTCCTTCCATTACAGACAGCTTCTTGGTTTCAGGATTTATAACTCCTTTCAACTCAAAATTTAGTAACGATGTACCGTCATAATACAATTCGATTTCGTTTACAGACGGATCTATTTGAAATTTGGAAATAATTGAATTGCCTTGGCTGGCATCCACAAAATAGAGGTATTTAGTTTTCTCAACATCTATCTTCATGTCTTTGAACTTATCAGCATAACCATAAGCTCTTTTGTTTACATAATCTGTCAAAGCTTTGTATTCAATTACAGCATTATCCTCTTTTTGGGTTCCGATATATATGTTGTTACCGCCATAAAGCATATTCAATGCTTTAATTTTTATTTTGAGTGAGCTTGAAAATTCGGCATCCTTATTAACTTTTATCTGAAATGACGATTCTTTGTCATCCTTGTTCTGGAAGGTAATCGTGTCGTTTTCCACAACATATTTGCCATAAAAAACTGCCATTTCATATCGGTTATCGTCATAAACCCTTAGTAGCATTTTCTGTCCTTTGACATTCGCCCTGTAAGTTCCCGGTGCTAATACCGAAGTTTGTGAATATCCTGCTGTTGCAATAAACAATAACAATAAAATTATACTTCTCTTCATGTTTTAATTTTATATTTTTTTTAAAAGTAATCTATTTCATATTACTAACGAAAATATGTTAAGAATATTATCCCAATAAAAAAGCCACATGGATGATGTGGCTCTTTTATTTCTTGATAAAATTACAAATTATACTTGATGCTAAAGATGATATAGCGTGGCTGCACCCTATATTGTGATGTTCTCACAATATTTTGGTTAAAGCTGTCATCATTCAAAGAAGTAGTGTTCAGTAAATTGGTTCCTGATATTTTGTATTCCCAATGGCTGTCTTTTGTCTTTTGATAAATGAGGCTTGCGGAAAGAAAATCGTATTCATTTTCCGTACTTCTGTCACTATTGTAATAATGGTAAAATTCATATTCTGATACAAATGAAAAGCTTTTCAGGAAATAATAATCCAATCGGGCAAAAGGTTTATCCGTATAAAAACGGTTATTCTGATAGTCGTTTATCATGTAATTATATCCGACTTCTAAATTAGGAAGGTTTTTATAATTAGTTGATGCTTTGATGGTGTAGCTTTGTGTAAAACTTTCATTGGTAATGGCAACATTAGTATTGCTTGCCGGAATGTACTGAATATTATTTAGCTTCATCCAATTGATATTTACATTGACTGACGCTTTATAGTTTTTTAAAAAAGATCTTCCGTAGCTTCCCATTGCCATAAAGGTTTCGTCCGGAAAAGATGAATTTATTGGTGTGGAAGTTTGGTTTACTCCATCAAAAAGGAATCTTGACTTGACAGCATCTACCGTTCTTGAGTAGCTGGCAACTGCAAAAATATTCTCAAAGTTGAACATATTATATTTGAAATAACGCAGCGAATGGGTTTGAGAAGTTGAGTTTTCCAGCGTTCTGTTTCCGTTTGAAAGCGAATTATAACTGTTGAGAACATAACCTTCTGCCAGTTTATTGATGTCTGTAAAATTGTTTGTCAGCGAGAAATTATAAGTCAGGGATTCGGCTTTTTTTATCTGATACAAAATATACAAATCCGGCAGAATGCGGCCAAAGTTCTGTTTGTATTCAGAACCCAACTGTTCATTATTCATGGTATAAGAATGTAAACTTACCCCCGGCGTAACGGTAAATTTCCCGGAAAGAATTTTATAATGGAGCCCAAGGAATGCATCATTGAATCTGTAATTCACTTTATTTGTATTGCTTGGATCATTGAGGTCATTAACGTTTCCGTTGTCCAAAATCTGATATATTCCGGAATCAAAACTTTGGAACGAATAAGTATTACCCAATGTAATATTAATGTTGCTCTTTGGAGTAAGCATGTAATAGTAATCCAATTTAGCATCCAGTTTATTAGTTTTTACATACCGATTCTGGTTTATGTTATTCCTGTTTTGACCCGATATATATCCTGCAAGGCTAAAAGGCTGTGTCTGTAAATTGGCATTGTAAAAAGGATCCTCGTCCTGATACAGATGTTGTGCTTCGAATGCAAAAACATTTTTTTCGTTAAGCGTATAATAAGCTCCTAAGTTCTGATTGACAGAAGTCGGAGCCTGCTTTTTAGTAGTCCCTATAGTTTCACTAGCCGTACCTGAATTAGTAATGGTTTGCCTGAACAAATCACTCAATTCATCCTGTTTGGAAAGCTTTGATAAAAAATCGTAATCCAACTGGAAATTTGTGTTGGGTTTATACGAAGAACTTAACTTAAGTAACCCAAAATTATTCTTCTGATTGGAAAGCTCGGTTCGGTTTTCTGTTGCCGCTACATTGGATGAATTAGGCACCAGATAATTGGTTTTAGTCTGTCTCTTATACACATCTGACGCTGCCGACGATATGCAGTGTGTAG
>CAMFLD010000003.1 GCA_945957245.1 uncultured Flavobacterium sp.
TGCATATCTTATTAGCATTCCCAAAGACTTATTTTGCTGATTTGAATGCAAAAGGAAAATTCGATAATCTGGAAAGTGTTACCAATGAAGTAAAACTTATGATGGATCCCAATGCTGATCCTTTTGCAGCACCGCCTGCTGATGCCAATGCAGTTCCACACAAATTTGGAGCTTCCGATGTTCAGGATTTGAATTGGGTTCAATTGCTTAACGCTTACACTTGTACAGAATGCGGACGTTGTACGTCATCATGTCCGGCTAATCAAACCGGAAAAAAACTGTCTCCACGCAAAATTATGATGGATACCCGTGATCGTCTAGAAGAAGTAGGGAGAAATATTGATGCGAACAAAGGAGTTTTTGTACCGGATAACAAATCATTGCTAAACGATTACATTACACCCGAAGAGCTTTGGGCCTGTACATCCTGTAATGCCTGCGTAGAAGAATGTCCTGTAAATATAAGTCCATTATCAATTATCATGGAGATGAGAAGATATTTGGTCATGGAACAAAGTGCGGCACCACAATCATTGAATGCTATGATGACCAACATTGAGAATAATGGAGCACCTTGGCAATACAGCCAACAGGATAGATTAAACTGGAAAAGCGAATAAATTATATAAAGCAAATTACCATAAATGTGAGGCTTGGGAATTTGTCTAATGAATGTGAAATAATAAATCTTTAAAAGAATGAAAGCGGAAGACATTGAGAAAAACCTGCAGTCAGTAACAGAAAACGGACAGCATTTAAGTCCAATTTTGCCAGAAGGCATTAAGAATTATTTAATTGATATTGATGGAACTATCTGTGATGATATTCCCAACGAAGAACCGGAAAGAATGCTCACAGCAGAGGTTTATCCGGATGCATTGGCAACCTTAAACAAATGGTTTGACGAAGGACATATTATTTTCTTCTTTACTTCAAGGACTGAAGCACACAGAGAATATACCGAAATTTGGCTAAAAAAACACGAATTCAAATACCACGGAATTCTGTTTGGGAAACCACGTGGAGGAAATTACCACTGGATTGACAACCATTTAGTAAAAGCAACACGCTACAGAGGTAAGTTTACTAATCTGGTTGAAAAAGAAGTAACCATTCAGGTGTTCGATGACGAACATCACGATTAATTTAGATTTCAAACTTTGCAATATGGCAGCTTTGCTGCTTTGCAACTAAAATAAGAATATGTCAGAAGTGTTAAATGTGCCAACAATGGCAGAAATGATGGCTCAGGGTAAACAACCTGAAGTATTGTTTTGGGTAGGATGTGCCGGTAGTTTTGATGACAGGGCAAAGAAAATTACCAAAGCATTTGTCCGTATTCTAAATAAAGCAAATGTCGAGTTTGCTGTTTTAGGAACAGAAGAAAGCTGTACTGGCGACCCTGCAAAACGTGCCGGAAATGAGTTCCTGTTCCAAATGCAGGCCATGATGAATATTGAAGCACTCAATGCCTATGAGGTAAAAAAGATTGTTACAGCCTGTCCTCATTGTTTCAACACTCTGAGAAACGAATATCCCGGATTGGGTGGAAACTATGAAGTAGTACACCATACTCAATTCTTAAAATCATTATTGGATGAAGGACGTCTTTCGATTGAAGGTGGTCAGTTCAAAGGAAAAAAGATCACTTTCCATGATCCTTGTTATTTAGGAAGGGCCAATAATGTTTATGAAGCGCCTCGTGATTTAATTCAAAAGTTGGATGCCGAGTTAGTTGAAATGAAACGCTCCCGTGCTAACGGATTATGCTGCGGTGCAGGTGGTGCCCAAATGTTTAAAGAACCTGAACCGGGTAACAAAGACATCAACATAGAACGCACAGAAGATGCCTTAGAAACCAAACCGGATATTATTGCTGCCGGATGCCCATTCTGCAATACGATGATGACCGATGGAGTTAAAGCCAAAGAGAAAGAAGGCGAAATCAAAGTATTGGATGTTGCCGAATTAATAGCTAATGCCCAGGATTTATAATTTGCTTCCATTTGTAGCAGATTATATTTAACAGGCATAATTAAATTTACATAAAAAAAATATAACATGTACGTTCCCTTTGATACTTTGCCGGAAGAATCCCGAATTTGGATTTATCAGTCCAATCGGAAATTTTCTGATGATGAGATAAATGAAATCGAAAATGATTTGAAGGCCTTTGTTGAAAGATGGTCGGCACATGGAACAGCGCTTGAAGCTTCTTACCTTTTGAAATACAATAGATTTATAGTATTGGCCGTAAATCAGGAAGTACAACAGGCAACAGGGTGTTCTATCGACTCGTCGGTTGCTTTTATCCAAAACCTCGAACAGAAATATAAGGTCGATTTACTGGATAAAATGAATGTGACTTTTAAAAACGGAGAGTATATTGCCCACAAGTCCCTTATTGATTTCAAACGTATGGCAAAAGAAAAAGCCGTTACACAAAATACAGTTGTCTTCAATAACTTAGTAAATACAATAGGTGAATTCAACGATAGTTGGGAAGTACCTGCCGGTGAAAGCTGGCACAGCCGTTTCTTTTAATCCCCGATATTTATGAAAAGGTTTCTTGTCAACATTGGTCTTTTTACAGCAGTGTCGCTTTTGTTTACGGAATGTTCGTCAACAAAGGTGAGCAAACCTGTAGTAGCAACAACACCACAAGTTGAAGAAACATTTGTACCTGTAGATGAAACTGCCTATATACCACATCAGAAAAAGAACTTTTTCCCCGAAACTGATGCAGAAACACGTTGGGTAGACAGTATCTACAACAAAATGACCTTTGATGAAAAAGTAGGACAACTGTTTATGGTTGCCGCTTATTCCAACAAAGATGCACAACATATTGCCGATGTAGAAAAACTGGTTACAGAAAGTAAAGTAGGAGGTCTTATTTTCTTTCAGGGAGGCCCTATGCGTCAGGCCAGGCTAACAAATAGATATCAATCTTTGGCAAAAGTTCCATTATTTATTGGCATTGATGCCGAATGGGGATTAAGTATGCGTATTGATTCTACTTTCCGCTATCCATTCAATATGACACTTGGTGCCATCAAGGACTTAAAACTAGTTGAGAAAGTTGGTGAAAGCATGGCAAGGGAAAGCAAAAGAATGGGGGTTAATTTTAATTTCGCCCCGGTTTTAGATATTAATACCAACCCTAAGAATCCTATTATAGGTTATCGTTCGTTTGGAGAAAACAAAGTAAATGTAACAGAACATGCTATCGCTTTAATGAAGGGTATTCAAGGTCAGGGCGTGTTTTCTACAGGAAAACATTTTCCGGGTCACGGAGATACCGCTACTGATTCCCATAGCACCCTACCATTAGTGAATGCTACGCTGGATCATCTCGAAATGGTCGAATTATATCCATACAAAAGAATGTTTGATGAAGGTTTGGTTTCCGTTATGGTAGCCCACCTTAATGTACCGAGTCTGGAACCAAGAGAAGGATATCCCACTTCTGTTTCCCAACATGTAATTACAGATATATTGAAAGGAGAACTCGGTTTTGACGGACTTGTATTTACAGATGCCTTAAATATGAAAGGTGCAGCCAACTTCAGAAAGCCCGGAGAATTAGATTTAGAAGCATTTCTGGCAGGTAATGATATTTTACTTTTTGCAGAAAACGTACCTTTGGCAGCAGAAAAAATATGTGTAGCCTATCAGGATGGTATAATTACAGAATCCAGATTAGCACAGTCTGTAAAAAAGATTCTTCGCTATAAATTCAAAGCTGGACTTAACAAATACAAACCTATCGAAGGTATCAATCTGTACAACGACCTGAATCCAAAATCGAATGAGACTTTGCAATATCAACTGTATGAAAATGCAGTTACGGTTGTTAAAAATGATGGAAACATCCTTCCTATACGAAATCTGAATCAAAAAATTGCCTACGTAAAATTAGGGGATGATTCGAATAGCTCATTTGTAAATACATTAAAGAAATATACAGAAGTTACAGAAATTGCCGATTCTAATATTGATTCGTTAATGACCAAATTAGCTGATTATGAAACCGTAATCATAGGATACCATAAATCCGATAAATCATGGTGGAAGTCACCTGAATTAACGGTTCCTGAACTTCAGATTATTGATTCTATTGCTTCCAAAAAGAAGACCATAATTGATTGTTTCGCTAAACCGTACTCATTATCAAGAGTATTGAATTTTGATGAAATTCCGGGTGTTATAGTGTCTTATCAGAATGGAGACATCGCTCAGGAAGTTTCTGCCGAACTTATATTTGGAGCTATTGATGCTAAAGGTCTGCTTCCGGTTTCTATTAACGCTTCTTTGAAAGCAGGAGATGGAATAACAACGCAAAAGTTAAACCGACTTGGATTTGGAACGCCTGAAAGCGTTGGGATGAGCTCTGAGAAACTAAACCAGATAGAAACTTTTGCCCAAAAAGCAATCGATGGTAAGATGGCACCGGGAATGCAGATTTTGGTGGCAAGAAAAGGAAAAGTAATTTACCAGAAGTCTTTTGGTAAACAAACCTATGAAGGTACTGTAAAAGTCAAGAATTCCGATTTATACGATGTAGCTTCATTAACCAAAATGGTGGCTACGTTACCTAATGTAATGCAGGTTTATGACCAAAAGAAAGTAACACTCGAAACTACTTTAGGTGAGATGTTGCCAAATTTTAAAGGTTCCAATAAACAGAATATGAGCTTCAAGGAGCTGTTGTCTCATTATGGAAGAATGCAGGCCTGGATTCCGTTTTATAAAGCGACTTTAGATTCGGCCAAAATGCCTATGGAGAAGTATTATCGCAAAGTATACACAGAAGGTTTTACCAAAAAGGTTGCTGACAGCCTGTACCTTCGTGATGATTACCACGATACCATCATGAAGCAAATTATCAAAAGTCCACTAATTGAGAAAAAAGAATACAAATACAGCGATTTCACGTTTATCATACTAAAGCAGTATCTGGAGAAAATGACAGGAAAACGCTTAGAGGATTTGGTTAATGATAATTTCTACAAAACACTAGGAATGAATAATACCAGCTATAATCCATTAACCAAGTTTGACAAAGCACGAATAGCTCCAACCGAAATAGATACTTACTTCCGTCATCAGTTGATTCAGGGTTATGTACATGATATGGAAGCCGCTATGGAAGGTGGAGTAGGCGGGCATGCCGGAATTTTTTCCAATGCTATGGATATTGCTAAAATTATGCAGATGTACCTGCAGAAAGGTAATTATGGAGGAATTCAGTATTTCTCAGAAGAGACGTTTAATACCTTTAATACAAGTTGGTATTATGCTGAAGGCAACCGCCGTGGTTTAGGATTTGACAAACCTCAAATAACAGGTGGTGGGCCAACCTGTGGTTGTGTTTCAATGGCAAGTTTTGGGCATACAGGATTTACCGGAACAATGGCCTGGGCTGATCCTACAACAGGAATAGTATACGTATTCCTTTCTAACAGAACTTATCCGGATTCCAATCTGCCGAATGTACTTTCACAGCAAAATATTCGTGAAGATATTCAGCATGTCATTGAAAGTGCTATCATAGAGCAATAATTAATTAACCTTTTTTATTGCGGCTTCCAACAAGGGTTCCATTAATCTGTAGCCTGCCAGATTAGGATGCACACCATCATCTGCCCATTTTTTATCCAGTCCTTTATCAGAGTCGACCATTGGAGTATAATAATCAATATAAGTAATATTGTTTCTCTGCGCATAATCCTTAATCATAACATTAAGGGCAATAATCTTATCAGCAGGCTGCATTTGTGTATTCCACCAAAATTTATTAGCTGGCAATAAAGAGCAAAGTATAGCTTTTATCTTATTGGCTTTGGCTAATTCTACCATAGAAATAATATTCCCTAAAGTTTGCTCCAAAGTCATTGGTCCTGTATTTTCAGCAATATCATTTGTCCCCGCTAAGATTACAACAACAGAAGCTTTTAAGTCAATCACATCCTGTCTGAATCGTAATAACATCTGCGGAGTGGTCTGTCCGCTAATCCCACGGTCAATATAATTGGTTCTTTCGAAGAAACTAACATCGGTTGGCTTCCAGAATTCCGTTATCGAATCACCCATCAGCACTATTCTTTTGGTGTTGGTATTGGCTGTAGTCAATGTCTTATTTTCTTCTGCATACTTCTTTAGGTTGGGCCAGTCCGGATTGGGTTTGTCATTTTGGCTATAGACAAGACTATTAGTTATAAGCAGGGTCATTAAGAGTATTCTTTTCATATTTTTTTGTTTTAAAGATATAAAATATTGAAAACATGGAATAATTGTAATCAATAGAAGGAATCATGTAAGACATTTACTGTGATTGTTAATCAACTTTGTAATGTAATAAAAAATGATTCTATTATGAAACCTACAAATGAACAACAGCCATTCAAAGTTTCGTCAGATTGGGAGAAAAAATCAAAACTATTAAGAAGACGTTATCCCCAGCTTACCCAGTTGGATTTGAAAATTGAAAATAATGATGAAAGAGGCTTATTGGATAAAATCAGCAAACGACTAAATAAGAAACATACAGAAGTAATTGAAATTATCAAAAACACTTTACCAAACAAATTTATTAACAACTTAAAAATTCAATATCATGAGTAATTTATTGTACACTATCGCAGTAATATTAGTAATACTGTGGGCACTAGGTTTTTTTGCATACGGAATGGGAAACATCATCCACATTCTTTTGGTTATCGCCATTATTGCAGTTCTGTTTAGGGTAATAAAAGGAAAAGATCCGGTATAGAACCAGCCAAACCTACTCAAATTTAATTTACAAACTCTAATAAAATTATTATGAAAAAGACAATTTTTACAGCCTTTGCGGTCATTGCTATGGTAACCGCAAACGCACAACAAATCGTTGACGCAAGGACAATGACAGATTCCGATACCGATACCAGAAGTAAATTCATTTTGGGAGCCAAATTGGGAATCAATTATTCCAATGTTTATGATAGCGAGGGACAGGATTTCGTAGCTGATCCAAAACTGGGTTTAGTTGCCGGAGGTTTTGTCACCATTCCATTAGGAAAATTATTTGCCATACAACCCGAAGTTTTATATTCTCAAAAAGGATTTAAAGGTGAAGGAACCTTATTAGGAAGTCCATATAGTTTCAAACGAACCACGGATTATCTCGATGTTCCTTTGTTTTTAGCCTTTAGACCGGTTGAATATTTGTCAATTGTAGCAGGTCCTCAATTTTCATATCTGATGAAAGAGAAGAATGAGTTTACAAGCGCCACATTTAATCAGAGTCAGGAAGATGCCTTTAATAATGACAACATCAGAAAGAACACTATGGCTTTCATAGGAGGTGTTGACATCAATCTCGACAAAATTGTTATAGGAGCGAGAGCTGGTTGGGATTTAAAGGAAAATAAAGGAGACGGTACTTCAGACACTCCCCGTTATAAAAACTATTGGTACCAATTGACTTTAGGGTATAAATTTTAAGAAAATAAACAAATAGTAATTAAAAAACTAAACACAATGAAAAATTCAGGAAACACTATCAAAGTAGCCGGAGCTCTTTTATTAGGGGCAGCAGTTGGAGCAACCTTAGGCGTATTATTTGCTCCGGATAAAGGTTCAAAAACCAGACAGAAAATTGCTGATAACGCAAAGAAAATGTCTAAAAATGCCAAAAACAAATTTCAGGATCAAATTGAAAGCCTGAAAAAGAAAGCCAACAAAGAAGTTGATGAATTAAGAAAACAGGCAGACCGCACTGAAAAAAAAGTGGAGGAGAAAATGACCGGTCTAAAAAACAATATAGAGAATAAAATTGGAAATGTTGTTGATGCCGCTAAAGCTTAAATAACTAATCTTTATTAAACGGGTCATGGCACTTGATAAAAAACTGGAAGCACTAACAGACAGCCTTAAAGAGTATACAGAGACAAATTATGAGCTCGTCAAACTTGAAGTTATTGACCATTCGGCAACAATTGTTTCCGGTATCATAACTACTATTATACTGACTGTCATTTTTGTCCTGTTTGCTTTTTTTGGAGGTATGTATCTGGCTTTTTATCTGTCCGGAATTTTAGGCGACCACCTTGGGTTTGCTATTGTTGGAGGAATTTTTCTGGTTTTGGCTATTTTGGTCAGTCTTTTCAAAAAAACACTCATTGTCAGACCGGTATGCGAAAATATTGTATCAAAACGCTTGGTCACTAAACCCAAACAAGTAAAAAAAGAATAGTTATGCAAACAACAGCCCAGTCATGTCATGATTCGCTATTAAATAGAATCAAAGAACTAAGAGCCCTGAAACTTGAACAGGAAGCCAGAATCAATCAGCAGTATATAGATTTAAAAAATTCATTCAATATTGGAGCTGTTCTTAAGGAATCTATTCACCATATTGCTAACGACCAGGATACACAAAAAAACTTGGTTAAAATTGCCACTACAACAGGATCCAATTTCTTAATTGAAAAATTGCTTGGCAGAAATACCAGTATACGGGGATATATAAGTTCCTTACTTGTTGAGAAAGTTTCAGATTCACTCATTGGTAAGTGGATTTCAAAGCTTTAGAACCTTAATTGCTTGAACCATGGTAAAAGTTCACAAGCATGGCATTTTACTGGAAAAAACAAGTTTGCTTTTTGAAAGTGAAGGAGTGCTTAATCCTGCTGTAATAAAAGAGGGCAACTCTGTACATCTTTTTTACAGAGCTCTTCATGCGGGAAATCATTCCACAATTGGATATTGTCGTTTGGAAGGTCCTTTGGATATTGTCGAACGAAGCGAAAAACCGATACTGACTCCAATGTTTTACTATGATTCACAAGGTGTTGAAGATGCCAGAATAGTAAAAATTGATGGCGTATATTTCTTGACCTTTACAGCTTATGACGGAAGGAATGCTTTAGGAGTTTTAGCTACCTCTACTGATTTAAAGAAATGGATCCGGCACGGTATTATTGTTCCTCAGATAACTTATGAGAAATTTAACGAACTTGCTCTTGTAAATTCCTATTTGGCCGAAAAGTACGAGTACTTCTACCTGCGTCATAATCCAAGGAATAAGACCGAAAAATCGATGCTGCTTTGGGACAAAAATGTTATGTTCTTTCCCAGAAAAATTAATGGGCAATTTGTTTTTTTACATCGGATACTGCCTGAAATTCAGATTGTAAAAGTCAATGAACTGCACGAACTCACGCCTGAATATTGGCACCAATATTTTTTGAATATTCAACAGCATATTCTGCTTTCTCCAAAATACGATCATGAAATAAGTTATATCGGTGGCGGCTGCCCTCCAATAGAAACCGAAGCAGGCTGGGTAATGATTTATCATGGAGTGCATGATGTTGATGGAGGTCATATATATACTGCCTGTGCTGCTTTACTTGATTTGGATAATCCGGCTATAGAATTGTCAAGGTTGCCCTATGCACTTTTTGTTCCTGATGTTGACTGGGAATTAGTCGGGATCGTTAATAATGTTGTTTTCCCCAGTGGCACAGCACTTTTTGATGATACTCTCTATATATATTATGGAGCTGCAGATAAACTGATAGGCTGCGCTTCATTAAGTTTAAAGGAATTAGTTACCGAACTGGTTCATTACAAGATTTGAATACCTACTAATCTTAAATTAACACAACAACATGGCTACAAACTTAACCGAGAAAAAACATAGAAACTTTGTATTCAAAAGTCAGGGAACTAAAACGGCTAAAACTATTCTTTTCAAAACGAATAAAAATGGTTCGGTGGCCAAAATGGTTAAATTCCCCAAAGCTCTTCCCGAAATTTTATTCCTTACCTCATATCCTAATCGTGAATGTGGTATAGCAACCTATAGTCAGGATTTAATTCATTCTATTAGCAACAAATTTTGTAATACCTTTTCATTTAAAGTATGTGCCCTCGAGGATAACGATAAAGAATACCGTTATCCTGAAGAAGTCAAGTATGTATTGCAAACTTCTGACTTAATGCGTTACTATGCCATGGCACAAAAAATCAATGAAGACAAAAAAATAAAATTAGTAGTTGTACAGCATGAATTTGGCTTGTTTGGAGGTGAAATGGGAGATTACTATGTAAAATTACTTTCACTGATTACCAAACCTGTGCTTACCAATTTTCATACCGTATTGCCTAGTCCGGATAATAAAAGGAAAAACGATGTCAAAACAATCGCTGATTTATCAGCAGGTATTATTGTTATGACAGAGACATCAGCAGAAATATTGAAAAAGGACTATGGTATTTCTCCTGATAAAATAGAAGTTATTCATCACGGAACCCATTTGGTTAAAGCATCATCATGTAATACAAAAGCAGAAAAGTACTATTTTGGAGATCGCTTTGTATTTTCAACATTTGGATTGCTGAATTCAGGAAAATGTATTGAAACTGCTCTTGATGCATTACCGGCAATCATCCACCGGTTCCCAAATGTACTTTATCTAATTATAGGCAAAACTCATCCGACGGTAAAAGCCAGGGAAGGAGAGAAATACCGTGATTTTCTCAATGCTAAAGTTATTGAACTAGGACTTCAGGGACATGTAAAATTCATAGACAGATACCTTGATTTGGAGGAACTACTCACTTATTTGAAACGTACTAACATCTATCTCTTTACATCAAAAGATCCCTTTCAGGCTGTAAGTGGTACCTTTTCTTATGCCATGGCCAGCGGTTGCCCTATTATTTCAACTCCAATTCCACATGCTAAAGAAATGCTTCAGAATGGTTCAGGTATAATTGTTGATTTTGAGGATTCTGTCCAATTAGCTCAAGCAGTAATACGTTTGCTCTACGATCCAATTTTACTCGAACAAATGAAATTAAACGGACTGCATAAAATTGCCCCCACAGCTTGGGAAAACTCAGCTATTGCCCATATTGAATTAATTAAAAAACATATAAAAAACAAAAAAACGAAACTTCGTTATGAACTTCCCGAGATTTCATTAGAGCATATTAAGCGATTGACTACTGACACCGGAATTATCCAGTTTTCAAAAATTGATATACCGGATCCCTCCAGCGGTTTTACACTTGATGACAATGCACGAGCTTTGATAGCTCTCGCCAAGCACTATCAGTTAACCGGAGATGAAAATGATTTGCGACTGATAGATATTTATCTCGATTTTATCCTGTTTTGTCAGCAGGAAGACGGAAGTTTTATGAATTATGTAGACCATGAAGGGAATTATTATGATAAAAACAAAGATGAAAACCTTGAAGATTCCAATGGACGGGCATTATGGGCATTAGGCGAATTTTGTTCGTATGACTGTTTGTTTAGTTATTACAATCTAAGAAGGGCCGAAGCAGCATTTGAAAAAGCATTACCTAACATACCTAATTTTAAATCGCCCCGAGCAATAGCTTTCGCAATAAAAGGACTGTATCATTATAACATCAAAAACAATCATATTACTATTCAAAACCTTATTACTGAGCTGGGCGATAACCTGGTATCCAAATTCAGAGGCGTTTCGGATACCAAATGGAGTTGGTTTGAAGATTACCTGACGTATGCCAATAGTGTCTTACCCGAAGCAATGCTTTATGCCTATCTGGCCACAGGTAATACGGTTTTTGAAAAGATTGCCATAATGTCTTTTGATTTTCTGCTGTCAATCATTTACAGAGACAAACAGATTAAAGTTGTTTCAAATCAGGGTTGGCATAATAAAGGCAAAGTTTCTAATAGGTATGGTGAGCAACCGATAGATGTTGCCTATACTGTTTGCACTTTAGCTTTGTTCTATGATACTTTTGGAGATAAAGATTATCTAAAGAAAATGAGCAATGCTTTTGATTGGTACTTAGGTAAAAACCATTTGCACAAAATAATATACAACCCCTGCACAGGAGGTTGCTTTGACGGATTAGAAGAATACCATGTAAATTTAAACCAAGGAGCGGAGTCATCAGTAAGTTATCTCATGGCAAGACTGGCAATGGAAAAATATTTTGATAAAAATCAGATACTGTATATGCCGGAACAACATGAAGCATCTGGCAGACTTATTGCTAACGAAATCCTATTTTAAATAATTTTTAGGTTGCAGCAAAAGATGTCATTTGTGAAGCTGCTGAACACCGTTATCATAATTAAATTAAGCTGGAATTAAAATAAGAGCATGGATTCCAGATCTTAAGGATGGGCTTTTTTTAACGAATTTTTAAAAATGCACTGAGCAATTTTATGTAAATTCGTAGCACTAAAACCAACACATGAAAATAGCCATTGTATGCTACCCAACTTTTGGAGGTAGTGGAGTAGTAGCAACTGAACTTGGACTTGAATTAGCACACCGGGGTCATGAAATACATTTTATTACTTACCGCCAACCTGTTCGTTTAGCACTTTTAAATCCCAATGTACATTACCACGAAGTAAACGTTCCCGAATATCCATTATTTCATTACCAGCCTTATGAATTGGCATTATCCAGTAAGCTGGTAGATATGGTTAAGCTTTATAAAATCGAATTGCTTCACGTACATTATGCTATTCCGCATGCCTATGCCGGATATATGGCAAAACAGATGCTTAAAGGTGATGGAATAAACATCCCAATGGTTACGACACTTCACGGAACCGATATTACTCTGGTAGGAAATCATCCGGTTTATAAACCTGCGGTTACTTTCAGTATCAATAAATCAGATATTGTAACTTCGGTTTCGCAAAGCCTTAAAGATGAAACCAATAAATTGTTTAAAATAAAGAAAGAAATTCACGTGATTCCCAACTTCATCGAATTGGGTAAAACACGTAATGAAAAATTGATTTCCTGTAACCGTTCCGCAATGGCAAGGAAGGAGGAACGTATTGTAACCCATATCAGTAATTTCAGGAAAGTAAAACGCATACCTGATATTATTAAGATATTCTACAAAATCCAGCAACATATTCCGGCTAAGCTAATGATGGTAGGTGATGGTCCTGAGAAAGAAAAAGCCGAATTGTTATGCCAGGAATTAGGGATTCAGGATAAGGTAATCTTCTTCGGAAACAGTAATGAGATTGATGAAATCCTTTCCTATTCCGATTTATTCCTATTGCCTTCCGAAACAGAAAGCTTTGGATTAGCAGCCCTTGAAGCCATGGCTTGGAGCGTACCGGTAATATCCAGTAATTCCGGCGGTTTACCTGAAGTGAATTTTGATGGAGAATCCGGATACCTGAGCAATGTAGGCAATATTGACAGTATGGCTGAAAATGCTCTAAAAATCCTTTCAGATGAGGAAACATTGGCTCAGTTCAAACAAAAAGCATTAGGTGTGGCACAGCGATTTGATATCAAAAACATACTGCCGTTGTATGAAGAATTATACCAACAGGCTATAAACAACAAATCAAAATGAAAAAGTATTTAGCTATAATAGCAATCGTCCTGCTTTATTCCTGTTCGTCAACCAAAAGTACGGCAGACAAACCGCTCTATGAAGTCTTGACCGTAAACAATGATGGAGGGGCAAATATTAAGTTTTATGAAATCCTTACTGAAGAAAAGGAAATCAAGATGCTTTTAGGAGATGAAACGTTGGCAAAGCTCATAAAGCCCAAAGATATTCAGCAAAGCAGTTTTTTGGTTTTAAATGCAGGACCTACAAAAGAAAGCCTCAACCGAATCAAGATTGAGAAAATAGTTGATACTCCAACGCAAATAGAAGTCTATTTAAAAGATACTCAAAAAAACCTTGATGAAACCCAAATAGATGATACCACCAAATATCCTTACACAATAGTCAAAGTCAATTCGAAGAAAACCATTGTAATAAAATAAAAAATCCCGCCTAAGCGGGATTTTTTTTATGATTGTCAGATATTAAAATCTATAACGGATTCCTAATGCGATATCCGGTCCAAAATTATCATCTCTGAATTTGTTGCTACCTGAATTGTTCAAATAAAATTCAGGTCTGAAATCCAATGACAACTGGATTGGAGCTTCCTGAAAGTTGTACTCAATTCCAATGTCTCCGGCAGCAAGAAGGATTGTTCCGCTGTCACTTACACCATTATGGTCATAACTCCAGCTGCCTATACCGGCACCAACACCCGCATACCAATTAAATCCTTTGTCAATGTCCCAAACCCATTGATACAAACCAACAACTTTCCAGGCATCAACGTTGTGGCTGTTTCTCCAGCCTAAATCAGCTTCTAATCGGTTGTTTTTAGACAAACCTCTCTGGTATGAAATTTCACCTCCAAAACCATCATTGTCTCCTAAACGCAAACCTAAAGCGTTCTTTGAAAAGTCCTGAGCCTGTGTGCTGAATGCCAATCCAATTAGCATAAAAGCAGATAAAATGATTTTCTTCATCTTTTGATTTTTTAATTAGTTTTAACAAAGTTTACAAAAAATATGCCAACTTATTTACATAATACGGCAAATTTATTATACAATTTCTGACCAAACTAACCAATTGAAATCATTTTTTATCTGAAAATATTATTGAGGCGATAAGTTGCTGACTTATATGATCTTCCATTTCAAATAAATCTTCTTCTTCACGCTCCGTGTGATCCTCGTAGCGATAAAGCTTCCAACGTCTGTTTCGGTATTCCAGAGCAGTAAGGTTTTCAACCCAATCACCCGAATTTAAATAAAGTACCGAACCATTCTTATTTTCTTTTTCTAAGATTTTAGGCTCGTGGATATGTCCGCAAATTACATAATCGTACTGTTTTTCTATGGCCAAATCCGTAGCAGTCTTTTCAAAATCCGAAATATGCTTCACAGCCGATTTAACACTAGCCTTGATTTTCTTGGAAAACGAATAAGGCTCTTTCCCCATTTTCTTCAAACACCAATTGATAAAACGGTTCATCAGTATCAGGTAATCATAACCATAGCCGCCAAGTTTCGCAACCCATTTAGAATGCTGAACCGAAGCATCAAACACATCACCATGAAAAATCCACGCTTTTTTATAATCCAAATCCAGAACCAGTTTGTCCACAATTGAAAAATTACCAATAGTCATTTCACTAAATTTACGTAGCATTTCATCATGGTTACCCGTAACATAATATACTTTAGTACCTTTAGAAGCCATATCAATAATGCGTTTGATTACTTTAAGATGCGCCTTAGGGAAATACGACTTACGGAATTGCCAAATGTCGATAATGTCTCCGTTTAATACTAAAATCTTGGGTTTGATAGAGGATAAATAATAGCTCAGTTCGTGAGCGTGTGAACCAAAAGTACCTAAATGAACATCTGAAATCACAACTACATCTAATTTTCTTTTTTTCAAAATAAATGAATTTAGAGTTTAGCAAATTAAATCAGTAAAGATTAATTGAAGTAAAAGTTAATGTTATCAAATTCACATCTTTAAGAATGACGAAAGAACTTTGCTACCGCTGGCTTTGCTACTTTGCAACTTAAACTCTATATTTGTTAACCTAGGGTCGAAGCCCAATTTTACTAAGTTAAAAACAACATACTATGGCAGGGAACAGCTACGGAAACCTTTTTAAACTAACCACCTTTGGCGAATCGCACGGAGAAGCTTTAGGTGGTATCATCGACGGCTGTCCGGCAGGAATCACACTCGATTTCCAAGCCATTCGAACCGAAATGCAGCGCCGCAAACCCGGGCAGTCGGCTATAGTAACCCAAAGAAGGGAAGAAGACGAAGTACAGTTTCTTTCCGGGATTTTTGAAGGCAAAACCACCGGAACGCCCATAGGTTTCATTATCCCAAATACCAATCAGAAGTCAGACGACTATTCCCATATCAAAGACACGTACCGTCCAAGCCATGCCGATTATGTCTACGAGAAAAAATACGGAATCAGGGATTACCGTGGTGGCGGAAGAAGTTCAGCAAGAGAAACAGCCAGCCGTGTTGTAGCCGGAGCTATAGCCAAGCAGGTCTTGCCGAATATCAAAATCAATGCTTTTGTGTCTTCTGTAGGAGACATTTTTATAGACAAACCGTATCAGGATCTTGATTTTTCACTCACAGAAACTAATGCCGTGCGCTGTCCCGACGCCGCCACAGCTGAAAAAATGGAAAACTACATCAAGGAAATCCGCAAACAGGGCGACACTGTAGGCGGAACTATAACCTGCGTGCTTCAGAATGTTCCTGTCGGATTAGGCGAACCTGTTTTTGACAAACTTCATGCCGAACTCGGAAAAGCCATGCTTTCTATCAATGCAGTACACGGATTTGAATATGGCAGCGGATTTTGTGGCGCCCGGATGAAAGGAAGCGAACACAACGATTTATACAACGAAGACGGAACCACAAAAAGTAACCTTTCGGGTGGCATTCAGGGCGGAATCTCTAACGGGATGGATATTTATTTCCGGGTAGCATTCAAGCCTGTTGCAACGCTTATGCAAAAACAGGAAGTGCTGACGAACCAAAATACTTTGGTAGAACAACAGGGCAAAGGCCGCCACGATCCCTGTGTAGTGCCTCGAGCTGTCCCAATCGTCGAAGCCATGGCAGCTTTGGTCTTGGCCGATTTTTACCTTATCAATAAAACATATAATCATTAGGAGCTGTTTCCGGCTATCCGCTGTATCTCCCTTTGGGAGGATGCCGCTGCTATCCGGGCTAAAACCGATATCAAACAACAAAACCTTTTATGGAAATCACACAAAACAAAAAATCAAAACTTACCAGAAATATTTTCATTGCCTTAGTACTGGGGATTTCTGTGGGTTTTGCATTGAATAAATTCTATATTAGTAGTGAAAACACTGCTATTGACCTACTTTCCAAAAACATAGAACACTGTGACAACCAACTTAAAGCTTATCTTCCGGATACTTCAACAGTGGCATACAAAAAAGCTGTTAAACAATTAAAAGACGCCGAGGTCACAATGGAAAATATCCAAAAGGAACTGCTCAAGGATGGTGCTCCAGCGACATTGATCTTTACAAAACTTGACTCACAGGACAAACTGATAGCCGAATATAAAAGAAATACCTTAATTCCTGCTAAGGATACTATGACTATAGCCTATCAGGCGTTGAAGTATCAAAAGTCGTTGGCACAGGATAAATTGGCAACTTTTACTAAAGACCGTGATAAAAAACTGGAATGGTTTGCTCTCATTGCTGATATTTTTCTCAGGCTTATCAAAATGATTGTAGCCCCTTTGGTATTTACCACATTGGTAGTTGGAATTGCCAGGCTGGGCGATATCAAGACCGTTGGCCGTGTAGGTGGGAAAACCATGCTTTGGTTTATTTCTGCTTCACTGATGAGTTTGGTTTTGGGAATGATTCTGGTAAATATATTCAGACCTGGAGAGGCGATGCATTTGTCATTACCACTGGAAAACCAATCAACCGGAATCGATAAGGCAGCACTCACTGTAAAGGACTTTTTTACTCATGTATTCCCAAAAAGCTTTATCGAATCGATGGCGAATAATGAGATACTGCAAATTGTTATCTTTTCCATTTTCTTCGGAATTGCTGCTGCAGCCTTAGGACAGCGAAGCGAAAGGATTGTTAAAGCTCTTGACGATATTTCACATATCATCCTGAAAATTACAGGCTATGTGATGAATTTTGCGCCTTATGCTGTATTTGGAGCTATGGTGGTGGTAATTGGCAAACAGGGAATAGGAATTCTTACCACTTATGCCATATTTATTTCCGAGTTTTATTTTGGATTATTGCTGCTTTGGTGCATTCTGATTCTTGCAGGTTCGGTATTTCTAAAAAAACGAGTGTTGGATTTGGTTAAAAGAATCAAAGACCCAATCCTGTTGGCTTTTAGTACCAGCAGCTCAGAAGCGGCTTTTCCTAAGACGATGTTGGAGTTGGAGCGTTTTGGCTGCAGTCCTAAGATTACCAGTTTTGTTCTGCCTTTAGGTTATTCCTTCAATCTGGACGGAAGTATGATGTACATGACTTTTGCATCTATATTCATAGCGCAGTCTTATGGAATTCCACTCTCAATAGAAACGCAGATTTCAATGCTTTTGGTATTGATGCTAACCAGTAAAGGAATTGCGGGTGTTCCCCGGGCTTCGTTGGTGGTGATTGCGGGTACTTTAGCCAGTTTCCATATTCCTGAAGTAGGTATTGCGCTGTTATTGGGTATTGATCCGCTTTTGGATATGGGAAGAAGTGCTACAAATGTGGTAGGAAACAGTATTGCTACCGCTGTAGTAAGCAAAATGGAAGGGGAATTAAAAGAATAGTCCGAAAAGAATCAGCTTGCGACAGGGATGGCAGTGGCATCGCCCGGTCCGCTTTAGCGGGACGGGAATAGAACGGACAGCCCGGCTGTTCGCCCTAAAAAATCAACCTATTATTCGAGAAATTTAGCTTTTAGCTCCGGTGTGGGAACCAGGCAGCTTTCTTTTTGTCCATACCATTTGTAGCGGTTTCGGGCTACGTAATCATATATTTTGTCCAGTAAGCTTTTGGGAAATACCGAAAAAACCAGCAAGAGCGAATGGATGCCGCCAATTTCTCTGAGGATCCTAAATGCTACATCTGATTTGATATAATAGGCTTTACCGGGTTCGTAGAGTATAGTACTATCGGTTTTGTCACGGCTGACTCCAATGTGTTTTAGTATTTTTTCGCCCAATTCAGATTGCAGGGCTACGAAACGGAACGTATCCTTTTTGTCGTGCCGGATGACAAACTGTATGGTCGTATCACAAAGGTTGCACACCCCGTCATACAGGATTATTTTTTTGTCTTTTGGTAATGATTCCGGTTCCATAATTATTTGGCTTGGACGTATTCAAGTTCTTCCAGGCTAACTTTTGAAGTAAAAATACCGTAGTTGACCACGGCTTTGTTTTTTTCAATTTTGTCGATGGTGCCAATGGATTTTCCATCGAGCATGCGCACCCGATCGCCTACCTTGAGGATTACTTTTGGTTTCTCAGCTTCGAGTTTCTGTGCTTTGATTTTCTTTTCCTTTTTTTCCTTCCGGATTTCCTCTACTTTGACTTTTACTTCTTCAATGACTTTCTTTTGGATAATTTCTTTTTCCTTTTTCTCTTTTGGAGTCGCTTTTTTGCGTTTGGAATTTTCAATTTCCACCATTTTCAGGAATTCTCCGATAAGGACTTTTTTGTCTTTTTTGTTAAAATACTTTTCTGAAATATCGTCTAGTTTTTGTCCCATATAGATAAGGCGCTGGTTGGCATCGTAAAGTTCCTGATAACGTTCCAGTTTTTCCTGAATTTTTGAGTTGATGCTTTCCATTTTGCGGCTTTCCTCTCGGGCTTTTATTTCTTCTTCCTTCAGATTTAATGAAGTTTTTTCAAGTTTGGAACGCTCTTTTTGGAGTGTAGCAATCGTTTTGTCAAAGCGTATTTTACCGTTTTCTATTTTCTTTTTAGCCCGGTTAATGAGTCCGAATGGAATGCCGTTTTTCTGGGCTACTTCAAAGGTAAACGAACTTCCAGCCTGTCCCAGAATCAATTTGTACATGGGCTCGAGTGATTTTTCATCGAAAAGCATATTGGCATTGGAAGCAAAAGGCAATTCGTTGGCCAGCATTTTGAGGTTGGAATAATGCGTTGTAATGATTCCGAAGGCTTCCCTATGGTAAAATTCCTCAAGGAAAACTTCGGCCAAAGCACCCCCTAATTCCGGGTCAGAACCGGTGCCAAATTCATCTATCAGGAACAATGTTTTGGCATTGCACTTCTTGAGGAAGTAGTTCATGTTTTTGAGTCGGTAACTGTAGGTACTTAGATGATTTTCAATAGATTGATTATCTCCAATATCTGTTAAGATTCTGTCAAACAAAAACGTTTTACTGCGCTCATGAACCGGAATTAAAATACCGCACTGCAACATAAGTTGGAGTAGTCCCACGGTTTTTAGCGAGATGGTTTTTCCTCCGGCATTAGGTCCTGAAATCACGATAATACGGCTGTCGTTTTTGAGGGATATGGTTTGCGGAAATGTGGTTTCTTTTTTCTCCAGATTGCTTAAGAACAGAATAGGATGGAAGGCTTCCCTGAAATATAATTCCTTTTCGTCTGTAATGGCAGGCAGCAATGCATTGATTTTGTAGGCGTATTTTGCTTTTGCAGAAACAACATCCACATCGCTCAGGAAATCCTGATATTGATATAGTAACTCAATATAAGGTCGGATTTGATTGGAAAGCTTTTTGAGGATTCGGGTAATCTCTTCCCGTTCCTCGTATTCGAGGTTATTCAGTTCTCTGGAATAGCGTAGGGTTGCTTCCGGTTCTATATAGGCAATGCTTCCTGTTTTGGAGCTTCCCAGGATGGAACCTTTTACTTTTCTTCTGTACATGGCAAGAACAGCAAGAACCCTGCGGTTTTCGACTATAGTTTCCCTGATTTCATCTAAATAACCTAATGAGTTGTATTGACTCAAAGCCTGACCGAAACTTTGGTTGACTTTTCCACGTACCAGATTTATTTCTCTTCGAATGTGAGCCAGTTCTACAGAAGCATTGTCTTTTATTTCGCCATATTTATCAATAATCTCATCGACTTTCTGGATTATAATTTTGGTGTATTCAATTTGGATAGCTCTTTCATTTAGTTTCGGATAATAATCATGAAACTTCTTAAAGAAGAGGAGCAGTGTATTTACAGTTTCTGAAAGCGTTGCTATCTTTCTGAAACTACCTACTTCAAGGAAACTGTCTTCGATAGCCAGTAACTTGAAGTCGTTTGTAAGATTGTCAAACCCGTGATTTGGGATGGCGTTGTTATTGGTAAATGAGGATAAATATTCTGAGGTTTGCAGTAAGGCGTCCATGAGGGTTTCCTTGTCCGCAAACGGGATAATACTGCCGGCTTTCAGTTTTCCTATTTCGGTAACACACCTGTCGGATATGGTTTGCAGGATGGTGTCGAATTCTAAATCCTGTAATGTTTTTTTAGTAATTGAAATCATAATGTTACAAAGTTTTCAAAGTTACAAAGTTTTAAAGTATCTATATTTGTAAAAAAGTTAAATGGACGTCAAAATACACCCTTCGTGGCAAAATGAACTTTCCGCTGAGTTCGATAAACCTTATTTCCAGCATTTAATTGCCTTTGTAAAGAATGAATATACTACCCGAAGATGTTTCCCTAAGGGTAAGGATATTTTTGCCGCTTTTGATCATTGTCCGTTTGATAAGGTTAAAGTGGTTATTATTGGTCAGGATCCCTATCATGGAATGGGTCAGGCTAATGGTTTATGTTTTTCTGTTAGCGACGGGATTCCTTTTCCTCCTTCATTGGTTAACATTTTTAAGGAAATTCAGCAAGACTTAGGATTTCCGTATCCTGTTACCGGAAACTTAGAGCGTTGGGCGGAACAGGGTGTTTTGTTGCTCAATGCGACTTTAACGGTTAGGGAAGGTGAGGCAGGAAGTCATCAGAATCAGGGTTGGGAAACCTTCACGGATGCTGTTATTCAAAAGATATCGGATAAGAAAGAACAGGTTGTATTTTTACTTTGGGGCGGATTTGCCAAAAAGAAAGGGGCAAAAATTGACCGTAGTAAGCATCATGTTCTAGAAACCGGTCATCCTTCACCTTTGAGTGCTAACAGAGGATTGTGGTTTGGTAATAAGCATTTTAGTGAAACAAATAGCTATCTTCAAAGCGTTGATAAACAAATTATTGACTGGCATTAATTAAAGTTTTTTTAATTGTCTATAATGTTTGTCAAAGTGTTGAAGCTGGTATAAAAAGTAATAGTTTGAAGTTAATAGCTTAAGTGAATCTATTTTTTGTTTAAATTCTGTTTTTCTTTCCTGAGCCTGCTTTTTATCCATTTTATTTTCGACATTGTCGCACTCTTTTTTGGTAATGTAGTTTTGTAATGATTTGAAGAATTTATCTTTCTGTAAATTAAAATTGGATTCTCTAACGTAAGGTTTTTGATTTTGTGTCAGTTGGTAAACAGAATATTCTGCATATCCATATATTCTGGAATATTGATGACCGAAAAATGTCCCTCCATACTCAATTTCATCATAAATACTGTTGAGTGTATGGTAGATTGCAATTAGTTTTTCTCTAGTAGACTTAAATTTTGCATCTCCATTCTTTTTCCTGAGGTAATATGCATATACTAAAAAAAAGTTATCCTGACCGTCCTCACTACCAAATGAAAATGTTTGTTTTTCTTCATTCTGATCCATATAATCTTTCCAGGTTCCACTTTGAGTGTAAGAGTCGTCAGGATTAATAGGTTTATCTGATTTAAGTATAGGAAATAATATATCCATTTTGTGGATGTCGTCCAATGAATAAATTACAGAATAATAATCATCCTTGTAAAAGATAACTTTCTGTTTTTTAAGTTGGGGGTCATCTTTAATCCGGGGAAGGTTTTTGTACACATACTCGTTGTACTTAATTTTAGGACCTTTTTTAGCTTTCAGGCTTTCCTGATTGTTTTTATGGGGAATAGCTCTAGGAGTTTCAATAGAATTTTTGCCCGATTTATTGCAGGCAATAAGCAATCCGAGTAAGGCAAAATAAAGTATCTTTTTCAAGAGATATTATGGTGTCACTGTAAAATGATAAAAACCACTACTGTCAAGACCTGTAACAACTGAATTAATGTTTAAGATAAGGCGTGTGGCCGGACTCAAAGAGCGCAGTTCTACGCTGTTCAAAGAATCACTGTTATAACCCCAGCTTAAGCGATAAGTTCCTGCGGAAAGTAACGGAAAACCAACACGGTATTCGTATTTTTCATTGGTAGCATTATACTTGCAGATTCCGTATACATAAGAGCCATTTTGGGCTGTTCCTTTTATAATATCCAACTGACTGTCATTAACAGAAACTACTTCCCATGTTGTTGCATTAACTTGTTTTTCTATCACATAGGAAAAGGCAAACTGATCTGCACCGGTAGTATGATAAGCATCAAGCGTAGTACTGCCATCGGGCAGGTATCTTGAGAAATTGGTATTAACATATAGTTTTTCACCTACAGTGTAGGTATTGGAATGGGCATCCATAGTGACCAGGCCGGGAACGTCAACAAATACATTGTTGTAAAATCCGTCATCATCGGTGTTACAGTTGGTCATCAGAAACGAAACAGCCAGTAATAGTATGTAGTGTAATTTTTTCATTTTTCAATTTTTTTAAAATCGGTACCCTAGATTTAGTCCAACCCTTGAGATTACATCGGGGCTTTTAACTTTGTTGGTTAGGTTTGAACCAAAGCCTACTATGAACTCCAAAGCGATTTTGTCTTTGAAATACATTTTGTATCCAAGGCTTCCTCCAAGACCAAAATCTGTATATTTTGATTTGCGGGTGGTGTAATAATCGATATTGTTTTCGTCTGTTAAGCGTGCTATTTCTTTGTAATCTCCACCATTGTAGGAGGCAAATACTTCGGCAAAATAGTAACGGGATTTACTTTTGGATAAGGCATACCTTAAGTAAGGGTTGAACTCAAATTTTGGGACATTGTTACGGTATCCGTTATCAAAATCATCATTCAGTTTTTTGCTGTTGGAGAAGTTAACATTGACACCGGTAGACCAGTCTTTTCCAAAAAAACGCTCATAGCTCAGACTCGCTTTAGTATAAACTATAGCCGAAAGCAGGTCCACACGGAATTCATTTTTTTTGTTAGCCAACACCGAGTTTTCCTGTGCTTGTGAGGCTAATGATACAAGCATAAATAAGCAAAATAACTTTTTCATTATAGGTTGGTTTATTTGGAAACGAATATAGTGAATTATAATTACGAATTGCGAATTGTCAATTACGAATTACGAATTATGAATTACGAATTATGAATTATCATCTTAATGAATAAATACTAATTCAAAATTTAGAATAAAAAAAATCACCAATTACGTTGATTAATCCAGTGTTAGCGCTCCCAGGATTTCTTCATCCATGAAAGGCCCTCCGGGATATTTGGCAGTGTAGTCCAGGTTGAGCCATATCTTGCCCCGTTCATCAATGTGGTAATTTAGGGTTTTTCCTTTGCTTTCTTTTTTGAATAGTATTTTTTTTATGGCATAGTTCATTTTTTCAAGATCATTTCTGTTCCCAATAAGCAGTTCGGGATAAATATGTCCTTTGGTATGGATTAATCTGGTTGTTCCTCCAATTGATTTGATACACGCAGCCATAAATACAGAGTGATCATCGCAATCTCCTGAAAGATACTGCAGGGATTCTGTGGCTTTGGCAATATAATCATGCCCTTTAGGGTCGGCTACATAGTTCCAGCGGCTGTTGATTTCCTTGAAAATGGCAAAAGACTGAATAATAGTAAAATAGTTATGGTATCCTTTTACATCTTTGAAATGCTTATTGATCGCCATAATGGCAAAATTCCTTATTCTGGGATTCTGATATTCTATAGCATCCAGTATTTTTGATTTGTTGGGAAAAGGGAGTAGTTTCCCGATGATAATATCCTGTGGATAAGGGTCATCATCCATAGTGTACATCATGGAGCGGTAATCCTCAAAAACGCTCTGGAAGGTATACCTGCCTGATAAGGTGCCAAAAAGAAGCAGTATGCAATAAAGGATAACTGAAATCAGCGTAATACGCCTCATGGCTCTTAATATAAGTTGTATGACAGCTAATATCAGGAGGAATAATAAAATCCTGTCTGTATGATGAGCCCATTCGAGTGTAATGAGATTATGATGAGCAATGATGAAAATGGGAATGGTAATCAGGATATTTAAAGCAAAAATGATAATCATGTCCCAAGGACTTTTTATCCTGAATTTTTCTTTAAGTTGCTGATAAGTATACTTCCCGATTTTTACCATACTGCCAATGACAAAAGCTAAACGGCTTTTACAATATCAGCAAATGTACCTTTTTTATCGATTATTTTAAGGTCAGACAATTGATTTTGGATATTGTTTAACACTTTTTCTTCCAAGGGTTTCTGCGACCATTTTGTTAGTTTTAGCCATTCCTGAATATCTTCCTGTTTTTGGTTGAATTTGGATGCCAATGTCCTGTCGATACTTGGGATTTCCTTGAATTCTATGGTGGTATTATTAATGGTTTCCAAAACTAATGCTATAGACTGTTTATTGTGTTTCAGGAATTCATTTCTAACGGCAATAACAAAGCAGGGCCATGGTGTAGGGCAGTCGGCAATGCGACGGAAGATTCCTTTGTCTACTAAGGGTTTGGTCATGAAGCGTTCCCACATGAAGTAATCGGCTGTGCCGTTTGTAAGTGCTTCTACGGCACCGTCAATGGTATTTACGATTTCAAATTGCAGCTTTTCTGTATTCCATTTTTGGTTTTGGGCATTTACATAGGCCATTAGATGGGAGCCGGAGCCATAGCGTGAAATGGCTACTTTAGTGTTTTCTAAATCTGATAAAGTTTTGTAATTAGAATTTGCAGCTACATGTATTCCCCAAATAAGCGGACTTTCAACATAAACCTGAACAATAGAACAGTCATTTCCGGCAACGATATCTTTTACAATACCTTCGGTTAGGATAACGGCCATATCGGTTTCGTTATTACGGAGCATCTGGCACATTTTGCCGGTTCCTTCGGGAACATCAGTCCATTGTAAATCGATTCCGGTTACTTCAAATTCTCCATTGTCGATACACATTTGCCAAGGTAGGTTAAAATGTTCAGGAACACCAGCTATTCTTATTGTTTTCATGTTGTTTGGATAAAAGATTAAAGAGGCAAGAAGCAAGAAGCAAGATTAGTTCTATTCTCTATACTCTATTTTCTATAC
>CAMFLD010000004.1 GCA_945957245.1 uncultured Flavobacterium sp.
TTGGAAGAGGTTTCCTCCCACCGGTCCATTAGGCCCACCACCCTGTAACGAAAACTTATATTACCGAGAGACAGGTAATCCGGATAACTCATTTTTATTTTCAGACTATTCTCAGGAGAAGTTATTTTTATTGACTTTGAAAAATTGTAACTGTATTGGGAACCCACCTTTACCCAATCGATATTCACTTTGGCAGATACTGATCTCCGAGATGACATCAGTTCTTTTATCGCAAAGATTCCAAGTCCTTTCGCCGTGGCAACATAAAGCGTGTCCCTTTTTATCTTACAGTCATTTACTTTGTTGGACGGCAGTCCGTCAAATTTATTGAACAACCGGCATGAAAATCGGAGACCGTTCTTCTCGACTCTGATCAAACCAATCTGACTGGATACCCAAAAGCGACTCGGAGACTCCACATATATCCGGTTGATTCTATTGCTGGGCAAGCCGTTAGTTATGTTAAGTTGCTTCACTAACCCCTTCTCATTGAAAAAAAAGATGCCTTTGGAGGCGCTGGATCCGGCGTAAAGTTGGGAATCTACTTTTACAATATTGGTAAGGAAACAATTTTTTAGTAATTCAATAGGTGGGTTTGCAGTGTCCTTAATCAAAAATAAATCAGAAAAAGTCCCAAGAAAATATCTGTCTAATCCAATTTTATAGGCAGAGTAACAACGTAACGGATTTATAAGCTTCCTTTCCTGCGTTTCGAGGTTTACCCTATATAAACCTACATTACAGCAATATAAAATATCTTTACCATCACATGCTACGATATTCTTACATCCGAAAAGTTTGCCACTAATAACCCAATGTGAAATTCCCATATTTTTGAGGGAATTGATATAAGTGTTCTGGGGGTTCCCAAAAATGATATGACTGTCATCTGCATAAAGACCCCTGCACTCATGCTTTTGATTTCCTACAATTGTATATTCACGTACAGATGATATCCCATTATCTAATACCCCAACCCGCGAATTATTCATCCCTAAAATAACAGACTTGTTATTGAGTGCCAACAAATTGATATTGTCATCATTTTTAAGAATTGGTCTTTTCAGATATGATTCAAAATACGTTCTCGGAAGAAAAAATATCCCCGCATTTTTGGAGGAAAACCAAACGTTTCCGTCACGATCCCTAAAAACATAATTAATAATGTAATCTTTCAGGAACTCTATAGGAGTGGTACGACGGCCTGCAACTGGTCCATAATAAGCCACGCCTCCGCTGCTTTGCGCATGCCAAATTCCATCGTAAGAGTCGATAATCGGGAAATAATAGTCAGAAACATTAAACCTGTCCAACATGGTGGGGATACCTGAGTTTGAAAATTTTGCAACACATAACTCAAATCTCGGACCATGTTTTTTTGTTACTATAAAATATTTTTGATAACTTATAGAACCTTCGGTACCTTCGAATTGCGGTAAGTACTGCAATTTAAGAGTTTTATGGTAAATATCATACTTGAAAATTTGCCCGTCTTTGTACTTGTCTTTAAAAAAAAGGCAACCCGTCTTAATATCAAATCCCAGTACGATGAATTCCGGTTTAGGCGAATGAGAATCTAAAGGCAAAGGAATGGAGTATTTTTTTACCTTCCCATCCTTAAATAAATACATAGCCCGCGGGTCAGTCACGGGATAGGCAAAAAGATTCCCGGATGTACGGTCAAGCGCATAATCGCCAATGGAATTATTAAAATCCATCTTACGCAGTTCTAAAGAATTTACGTCTGTAAAGACCTTGTCGTTTTTCAGGTAAGCAGCACCTGAAATGGAAGGAAAGAAAAACACAGTTCCGTCATTGAGGCAAATCGGATTCAACACTTCAATATTCTTAAGACCTTCCTTGTCTGCATATTGCTTGAATTCCTTACCGTCAAAACGGAAAACACCATTATCTGACCCCAACCAAATCGAACCATTGCGGTCCTGAGATATAACATAATTAAACCCACTGGACAGCCCCTGGTCCTGATTATAGTTCACCATTCCCGGAATCTGGGCATTCAGGTTTTGGATCAGGAATAGCAGTAAAAAGAAAAGTAATCTATTCAAGTTTTAGTTTTTTCAAATATAAGAAATAAGGCCACCAGACGAATCTGGTGACCTTAAATAATCAATTTAAATTATATAACTTTCTGATTCAAAAATAGCACAATCTTATATTAAAGATTAAACTACTTTACATATTAATTGTAACAGTTTCCATCGCCTTTTGGCATGGTGGGATATTGTCCCCAGGAAGGTTCTTTAAACAATCCTGTCATTCCGATTGGATTGAATTTAGAAAGCACTTCATATTTATATTTATCTTTTGTGATAACTTTACCGTCTTGATATGCGGTCTCATAATCTCCGGTTTTCATACCCCCGTGAACTTTAATATAGATTTTCGAACTCTCAATATCTTTCTTAGAACCTACCATTTGCAATTGCACACGGGTAAAACCCATCACCGATTTACGATCCAATCCATCTTCATTGAATAATTGAAAGTAAGCGTATTTTTTCCCTTGGAATTTCCTTGCGAAATCTTCCTTTGAAAAAGTGTAGGAATAGGCAAATCCACTGTTAGGGTCTGTACTCCGGGTAAGGGTAATCACGACTTGATCAAACGAAAAATACGAAGGTTGAATATCAAATGAAATGATAAGATTATCAAATGTGTAACAGTCAAGAGAAGTAAGTTTCAATGAACCACCTTTTGCGAATAATCCCTGTGTGGTAGATTCCTGTTTGTTTTTGTTTTCAACCTGAATTTGGCAAAAAGAAACCTGAGCCACTAAAAAGCTTGTAACTAAAAGTATTTTTCTCATTTTTTTATGTTTTGGGCTAAGATATACCCCGAATTCACTAATTGAAATTATAGTTAGCTACTGCTTTTACTTTTTGAGCAACTGCTTTTATTCAGCTTATCCCTGCCTGGCAATCTGGGAAAATAATTTGGTTCGTGATATGATTCCCTATAATACCAAGTCAACAGTCCGAGAGTTTTTAGTTAACTTTTGTTGCTAATGATTTGGTTACACGCACTTAAACAGTTACGCAATTATAAAAGGCACTTACGCATTATAAGTGCCGTTCTTTTTAAAGAATGGTATTTTCGTGGGCGTTTTTAAAAATCAAACATTATGCTAAAAAAAATACTTTTATTGACGACCCTTTTAGGGTTAGTAAACACAGCTATGGGTCAACACCCTGGCGAACTGGACTTGGCATTTAACACCAATAATGCGCAATTCCCTTGTAATATTGGTGCTAATGAATCTATTAGTGCGATTGTTAAATTGCCTAACAATCAGTTTTTAATTGGAGGAAGCTTTACAGTATACAACGGTATATCGGTAAAAAAAATAGCCCGAATCAATGCAGATGGTAGTCTTGATACCAGTTTTGCGCCTATTGGTGCTGACGCAGGTGACATTAATGCATTGGCAGTGCAACCGGATGGCAAAATCATTGTAGCAGGCAGCATGACCAACTATGGTGGACTATCCTGTAAACGAATTGTGCGCATTCTTCCAAATGGTACCTTGGATAGTAGTTTTAACACTCTGACAGGTTTTGACAATGGTAGTGTTTTGTCCCTGGGTTTTCTTTCAAATGGTAAAATTGTAGCCACAGGAAGCTTCAATCAATACAATGGCGCTATTTGCAATTATTTGACCCGTTTAAATACAGACGGCACATTGGATACCTCTTTTACTACATCTGGTGGACTGGGAGGAGCTGGAGCATGCATTGCCGTTCAGTCTGATGATAAAATTATAGTGGGTGGTAACTTTTCAACCTACCGTAGTCAGTCAGCCCAATACTTGGTCCGCATTAATACCGATGGAACTCGGGATACGTCATTTATTGACCCTACGGCCTTTAACTTATTTGTACGAAGTTTGTATATAAATACTGCTGGTAAAATTTTGGTTTCAGGCAATTTTACTAGTTTCAATTCAACAAATGTTGGCGGCATCGTATTACTTAATCCGGATGGAACACGTGACACGACTTTTGCAACTGGGACAGGTTTTACTACTGGAGGTGGTGCTTTTGCTATAACACAACAAAGTAATGGCTGTTATCTGTTAGCAGGATATTTCACAGGTTATGGAGGTAGTCCACGCAAAAAGATTGTGCGTTTATTACCCAATGGAGCCCTTGATACTAGCTTTACAACTACAGCTACATCGGAGACTTTGACGGGCATAACATTATATGGTATTGCATTGGATGCAAATGAACAATGTATTGCAATTGGGAGTTTCACTACCTTCAATGATATTACTCGTAATCATATTATGAAATTAACTTCTACAGGAACTCTGGATCTCACCTTTAATCCTGCTGTAGGTTCTTCGGGTTCAATCAGACCTGTTTTATTACCAGACGGGAAAATGATTTTTGCAGGGGGGCTAGCTCGCTATGGTACGGCTAATGTAGGTCGTATCACTCGTGTATTCCCTAATGGAGAACGTGACACGAGTTTTACTATCCCCGGAGTTACCAGCACTGGATCGATCAGCACGGCTATTTTACATCCAAATGGTACAATCTTTATTGGAGGCTCTTTTAGTGAATTCAATGGTGTAAGCCTAAATAGTATTGCACAAATTACTACCGACGGTGCCATTGTATCTGGCTTTTCAATTGGAACAGGCTTTAATGGTACAGTTCGTAAAATAGCGGTACAAAGTGATGGTAAGTTAATTGCTATAGGCGATTTTACTAGTTATAATGGAGTTACGTGCAATCGCATTGCCCGATTACTTGTTAATGGAAGTCTTGACACCTCTTTTTTGGGGAATGTGGCAACGGGTGCACTACAAGATATACTTGTTCAGCCGGATGATAAAATTCTGATTGCCGGAAATATTCCGAATGGGTGCCGTCGTTTGAATGCTAATGGCTCGGCTGATGCTACTTTTAACGCTAATGGATTAAGTAGTGTGAATATTTTCACGGTATATAGTCTTGGGCTTCAATCGGATGGTAAAATTATCGTTGGTGGTTCATTGGAATTTCCCAATTTGAATGATCCTTCCTTGTTGCTTCGTTTGTTGCCCAATGGAAATTATGATGGTAGTTTTACCGCTCCGTTTAAAAAAGGAGATACCAACTACGACTTACAAAAAGTGGTCGTACAACCGGATGATAAACTTCTTGTGAGTGGTTCTTTTTATGATTTGAACGGCATTGTACGTAATCATTTTTGCCGATTGAATGCGAATGGAAGTGTTGATCAAAATTTTGACGTAGGTTCAGGATTATCCCCTGTAACCGGTTCATCTTCATTTTATGTAAATGAAATGTTGCTTTTGCCCAATGATCGCATTTTACTTTGTGGTCCATTTTGGGGGTATAACGGTATTCGCAGGGATTATGTGGCTCGAATTTATGGTGCTTGCGCCCTTGCCCAACCTACAGCTGTAGGACAATCTTTTTGCGGAACGGCAACTATTGATGATTTAAGTGCCACGGGGACAGGATTGGCATGGTACACTTCTGCTTCGGGCGGAACGGCTTTGACTAATTCTACACCTCTTGTAAGCGGAACCTATTATGTTTCTCAATCCGACACCTACTGTACGAGTAGTCGGACAGCAGTTACAGTCACAATTAACCCCACGGATGCTCCACAAGGTGCAAGCAACCAAGATCTTTCTGTAATGAATTCCAATGAAGCTACCATAGCGGACTTGGTTGTGACAGGTACGGCCTTGCAGTGGTATGCCTCTTTGAATGATTTGGCCAATGGTATTTCTTTGCCTACAGATACTGTAGTTACTGATGGTTCGACCTATTACGTCACACAAACAGTAAATGGGTGTCAATCAGAACCTTTAGCGGTAACAGTAACCGTTACTTTGGGAACTCCTAACTTTTCGAGTATGGGCTATGCCTTAACTCCTAATCCGAGTCGTTCAACGGTGTTAATTCAAGGAAACCAGACCATAGATAAGGTAACGATGTTTTCATTACTCGGTCAAAAAGTTGCAGAACAATCTGCTAACTCGAATCAAACGGTTTTAGATATTTCATCATTACCTGCTGGAGTCTATGGTATTTCGATTACTTCGGGCGCTTCGGTTAGTTCGTATAAAATTGTAAAAGCAGAATAAATCATTATATGTATTTTAAAAAGAGGCTGTCACTATTTGACAGCCTTTTTTGTGGGTAATTAGAAGCTTAAAGTTTCAGGTTTAAAGTTGTGTCATTTCAAAAGAAGTGTATTTAATAACAGATTTCCCCAAAATGCTTTGGAAGACTTTGGTTAATTTGGAAAAAATACTTTAGAAAAATTAAAAAATGTATCCTTTAACTGTAACACAATCTATAATTTACGGGATAAACCAAACAATTGCGCGACAGGATTCGCACCGTAGCAGGGAAATCCTCTACTATTTAAACACTTACTAAATAAGCAGATGCGACTGATAGTTTTCGCAAATCAAATGTTCAGCTATTTATAACTTTAACTTTCAAAACATTATAATAAACTTATGAAAAAAATTATCTTTACATTATTACTTGTCGGATCTTCGGCATTCGCCCAGCTTGACATTGCCAGCAAATGGAAACCGCTTACCAGTACTCAGGGCTTTTTCGTTAACGGGGGTAAAACCCCAGTAAAAGAATTCAACTGCTATTTCTTCGATGACTTAATTTTGGCATTCGATATTGATGACCGCTTTTTTAATTACGATCGCATCAGAATTAAGGTGGTAAAAGGCAAAGCTGAAAGCGACGAAGATTTCAGTGGTCTGAACACCTACTTTTATGACTTCAGTGCTGAACAGTTTGCCCAATTTCAGGGAAAGAAATATGCCTATCTAAACCTATTTCCCAAACCTGGCTTAAACGAGCCGTCAGTCATGGATTTCCGCCGTTCCGATTTACAAATTACCAATAAAGATAATGGGCTTTCAGGCGCCTATGTCTATGTCTTTATATTTGGTGGAAACCGGACAGGTGGGAAACATATCGAATATAAAAATGACTTTCCTTACGAAGACTACAACCATTCTTACGGAGAATTACTTCGGTTCAAGGTGCCACTAAACAATCGTGTGAAGGCTTCAAGACCGAACAAACTTGTTGGCGAAAAAGTGCCCTGCAACTATTGATATTGTATTAAAAACATAATAACCCGTCATTTTAGGAAAATGGCGGGTTATTTTATTGTATCGTATTTGACACCTATCTGAAATAGGTTATTTAAAGGCTACTTAAAAAGACCTGCCCATAGGAAGAACACTATTTTAAAATGTGCTTTTACTGACAGGCAGCTATTGGTAACACTTTCTCATAAACCTGCTACAACTGTCTACCGATACCACAGCATGCTCTCCCCAACAGGTAAGGCTATTAGGATTAAATGAAATTCCGCTTTGGGTAAAGGAAAAGTCAATGTGGCCCAAGGGTAATGACCAAACTTTGCAACTGCCGGTATTGTGACGGTTAAGAAGCGCAACAAAAGACAGGGAATCCTTGGTAGTTTTAATTTCGAAAACATCAGTAAAAGATAAAGCCCTTTTTTGGCTTTTATCGTAATTAAATGTAAACCACCTGTAATTGTGATGGTTTCCACCTGCACTGTAAGTATCTACGACATGGGTAGCACTAATGAATTGATTGTTTTCATAAAAAGCTACCGGTTTGAGTACCAAAGTATAGGCAGTAGTATAGCTTTGACCGTCATAGGGCTCTACATAGGATTGCTCATTGCGAATGTACTTACTTATTGAGCGTGTCATCGCATCGTTGAAAATTTTGAGTGCGGACAGTTTGGAGAGGAAAACTTGTGCATTATAATCGGCCTGGTCGACAGAATCATACACTGAAATATCCTTTGCAAAATAATTTGCTGGCGTAGCCAGTTTAGGAAAATGGTAAGAAGTATCGTTTTGTGCGGGAGCGGGAGTTGCTTGCTTCACAGTAGTGCTTTCCTGCTTTTTGCAGGATAAGCAAAATAGAAACAATAATAAGATTAAAAAAAGAGATTTCATCATTCATTTTGAAAGCAGTTCGAAAAAAACGGACTGCGGTCTTCTATTGACGAGTATATAACATCGGCGTAGGCTGTAAAGTTACACGGAATGGCAATGCCGGAATTCTTGCCTTTTTCGGCACATTCCTTAAGGTATTTTTCACGGTCAAAAATAAAATCGACTGCGAAGAGCGTTGACATCCCACTTCTTGGATGCCGGGTCAGTATCCTGCAATTATGCTTAAAATGATCGAGACGAAACAGCGGTTGGCTATGCTCTTCACAGGTTCTTTTACAGCCCGAAATATAATTTTCCAAAGCAGTTTCGGCCAACCGGTATAGCCCAATTTCTTTGAGCATGGTTTCCCGTTTGAGGCTGTCCTTTTCGTAGAACGCATCCAGGCAGCGAGCCTCGTCTTCAGGTGTCACCTTTTTATTGTAATCAGGATAGTAGATATCTGCTACTACCTTACTATTATTTTGGTTTTCATCTTCAACCAAGGGTGGTGGCATATCATCAACAGCTTCAACTTTTGGCATTCGATACACTTTTTTCTTTTTCTTCTTTACCTGTGCAAAAAAGAGTGCTGGGAATAGCAACAGAGCTATTAGTAAAATTCTTTTCATTACCTTGCTTTTAGGTTTGTCCTTAACAAAAATAGGCCAAAACAGTCTAGACTACAATAGTTAATGAGTACGTGTTCATTTTTATTTTGTAATCGCAACAATTATTCGGTTGGCATGAACATTTAATCTGTTGCTGTAAATTTTGTATTTATATCCAATTAGAAATCCTATTTTGCCTGATTGACCAAATTATTAAAATTTATAAAAGATTATCACTTAAATAGTAAAACACTTACTCATTTATAATGTGCATTTACCCATTTGGCAAAAAACTTTTGGAGATTTTAGCGATATTTGTTAAGTCAAATTTTCATCTTCAATATGATGAACTTATTCACCAAACAACCGATTATTTCACTGATGTTTATTTTCTTATTAACATCTATTGGTTTCGGAATGCGCCTCTCACTTACCAAAGATATTCAAATTTCCCGGGATACCATGATCGCAGAACAACTCTCTAAAGGAATTTCCAGATTAAACAAAATCCGTCCAACGAAACAGAATCACAATACCTATTTTTTCAAAGATACCTATAACAATTCTGGCCATGTGGTGAAATGTGAACTTTATTCCAGTAATCTAAATGAACCACAAGTATTGGATTTTCTGTGCCGAAAAGGATCATTGCTTCGGGTGGATAACACATACAAACCGCATTACATCTATCAGGGAGTTGAAATCACGGTCACTGAAACTTATAAAGGCTACACGTTACTTTCATTCTTTGCTCCTGGGTCGGTTTACAGCGAAGATGCCATTTCTGACTTGAATAATCCGCCTGCACGCAGGTTGAATCCTCCGGTCATTCCATGTAAAACCGAAGAAAAGTAATTTATTCCCGATTATTATTTTCCGTAGAAAAAATAGAAAAAAATGAGCATATCCTCCTGGGTTGGATTTCCGCTGAAACGAAGCGCAGGAGAACCGTTTACCAGGATGCGTTCCCCGGAAATCATCCCGGCCAATCCTCCCGAAGGCCCATACAGGTATTCGCCATTGTAACGCCCGATTGTAAATCCACTTCCGTTATATACGTTCTGGTTGCGTACGCTGCCGATTGTTCCTCCCGACCCTCCATAAATCCATTCTCCCTGAATCCAGCCGATACTTATCCCCGATCCATTAAAAACACTCCTTCCGTCCACCCGACCGGAACTGTCGAACACCTGAAAAGAACTAATCCCCGGCTGCTTCGTTATGTCCTGAGTAACCGTAGAGGCATTCCTTTTAACATGCGTTTCATGAAGAATAGAATCACTTTTCGATTTGCGACCCAGGATGTAAAACACCAGGAGTACAAACACTGCAATTCCGGAGTAAAGATACCCCAGATTATTCATTACATCCATTGATTGTTGCTTTGTACACTACTAAAATAAGGCGTTGCTAGGAAAACTAAAACTAACA
The DNA here is from genome assembly GCA_945957245.1 of uncultured Flavobacterium sp. Taxonomy (GTDB): domain Bacteria; phylum Bacteroidota; class Bacteroidia; order Flavobacteriales; family Flavobacteriaceae; genus Flavobacterium. The sequence continues at coordinate 10,036 of CAMFLD010000004.1, forward strand.
TTCTTTCAAGCGCTCAACTTTATTGAGTAACTGTTGCTCCAACTCTGAGCAGTGTTTCTTCCATTGCTTTTGATGCAATGAAATCAAAAGTCACAATGTATCACGGCACACAAATCAAAGTAATTAAACGTGAAATGGATTGGATCATACAAGGCAATCCATTTTTTTCCCATTCCCGATTGTTTGCTTTCGAAAAGAATGTATTTGTAATCAGGATAATCCACACTGCTTCTCACCTCGATATCTTTAAATTGTAATCCGCTGCGCTTTAATCCTGCTTTTAGAATTGCCATTTCATTTTTTTTCCTACCAATAGTAATCCAGCCGGTTTGATTCAAGGTTTTGTCCTTGAAGAAGGCAATCCGGAATTTTCCCGTCAAAGTCTGCTCCTCCAGATTTACTCCCGGAAGGCTATCTATTTCTTTCACTAGCTCCTTTTGACCGTACGCAATGCTAAGGCACATACCTACAATAAAGAGTATCAGGCACTTTTTCATTTTCATATTTTGATCATTGTTCAAGTTTCATTTTCTGGTACCACTCCCACTGCAATGTTAGTGCTTCATGCGCATCGGTCCAGTTTTGTTTTTCACAGAGTTCGATTGCTTTCTTCCAGTGAATCTCGACGGCATCCGGAAAGTCGTTTGCACCAGCCCAATAACTGGCATTCAGCAACGCATTCCATGCGTCCAACGGTTTGTTTTCGGATTCAAATTCGAGAGCGGCAAGGTAATGTTCCTCGCCATCATACCCGTTAAAATCTTCATTAATTCTCAGAGCAGCCCGGTATAAATAAGTATCTGCAAAAACGCCTAGGTTTTCCTGTTCTACGATATCAAAAAAACTGATAATTCCGGAAATGGCATTTTTGGGAACAACTTCCGCTGGGAAATGACTGAAAATCGAATATTCCTGGTCGTAGCCATTTGGTTGCCTCAATCCTGCTGAGATAAATGAAAGCACTTTTACCTGCTCGTGTACATTCCATTCTACTCCTGCCCGTGACATCAGTAAGTGATGGATTCGGGTTTCCCAATGCCCTGCATTTCCGGGAATCGATTCGGGTAACCATTCAATGTCTTCCTGTAATTGTTCAATTAAATCCCGTAAAACGGGATGTCCCGGATCGGTATCAAAACGGTTCCAAAACAACAGATAGCTCGAAAGATTTGCTTTCGGGTCATTGCTTTCGGGTTTATTTTCCAGATTCGACGCATACTCCTTTATGAAATGCATCTCCTGAAATCCTCCGAATAATTCCAATAGCGGTTTACACAATTCCATCACTGTTTCCCAATCCTTCGACACACGTATAAATCCATAGGTTTTCATCAAAAGATCCGCCTGGCAAAATGCAATAAAAGTGGAAAGTGACGGACTGACCGTATAAGACATCATTCCTCCGTTATTTTGATGAATTGGCCAATTGGTATAGGATTTCTCCGGAAGTATCCGCATTCCAATTACTTCTCCTTCGAGATAACCGGCAAAGAAGAAGCTGCTCCAATATCCTTTTGACAACATGCTATACTTATCATCCGGCATTATCTCCGGATAAAATCCCAGGTATTCGATGTAAGGAACTTCAAGTTTCTGTTGCTTTAGCCGGTCGTTGATATCCTGTAGATCTGATAAAAATTTCTTCAGTTTCATTTCTCTTCATTTCTTAGTTGCTACTCATCTTTTGGATAATTCGAATACCATTCCCACTGCAATGTCAATGCTTCATGTGCATCGGTCCAGTTTTGTTTTTCGCACAAATCAATAGCTTGTTGCCAATGTTTATCCACCTCCTCCGGATAGCCGTTCACACCTGCCCAATAACTGGCTGAGACCAAGGCATTCCAGGCTTCGAGGGGTTTGCCCTGCGCTTCAAGTTCTAGTGCGGCCTGGTAATGCTCAGTTCCACAGTAGGTAAGACGTCCCGTCCCCATCAGTTGCTTAATTGCTTTAAACTGTAAGTCGTCTTTAAATGTTGCGGGAAATTCCGATTCGTGGTACTGAAAATAACTCAAGACTGGACTTAAGGAATTAGTAGAAGTCAGGCTGAAGTTTGGGAAATGGAATAAATGCGCACCTTCTTCCGGGTCGTAGCCATGAGGTTGCATAAAACCTGCCATCAGAAAAGGAACTACCCGTTCCACCTCATATAGCTCAGATTCCTTTTCTGCCTGGGCCATTAGGATATTTTTAATGCGTGTTTCCCAACATCCCAGATTTCCTTCAGGCACTGCAATTGGTAAATATTCAAAATCCTGCCAAAGATTGTCAATCAAATTTCTAAGTACTGAATGTCCGTGACTTGTATCTAAGATGTTCCAAAACATCCTATACAATTCCTGGTTATCATAAAGTGAGTCTCCATGGGGCTTGTTGTTTAGATCAAAAGCATAACTTTCCACCAAATCCCATGCTGCGTTACCATCTAACAAGGATAAAAAAGGAGAGGCAAGTTCTTTGGTATAGCTCCAATTTTTGGAAACGTTTTCAAAACACTCTTCCCAAAAAAGTATTCTGCCCTGTCGGGAAGCCAAAAAGGCATTTGGGGACGGGCTTATAGTAAAGGAGGTGTCTCCGGAATTTTGCTGGACAGACCATTCTTCGAAATGCAAATTAGGGAAAATGCGGCTGCCCACTCCTTCACCCTGAACAATACTACCCCAAAAAAAAGTACTCCAGTATCCGCGTTTTAGCATAAGTATTTTATCCGTATCCTGAATATAAGGATGGAAACCTAAATATTCCCAATATTGAGGTTCCTTCTGATGAAGCTCAATTGAAATTTCTGATAATTGACGTAAAAAGGCTAAAAGTTTCATTGATGCGATTATTTACTGCTTTGATATTGTTTAAACCACTTCCACTGTAAAGTCAATGCTTCATGCGCATCGGTCCAGTTTTGTTTTTCGCATAAAGTTATGGCATATTGCCAATGTTTCGCTACCAAATCGGGGTGCCCATTCACACCTGCCCAGTAGCTGGCGGAAACCAAGACATTCCAGGCTTCAAGCGGCTTATTATCAGCTTCAAGTTCGAGCGCAGCTTGGTAATGTTCTTCGCCTGTGTATTTTCTAAATGCTTTAGATAGAGGATACAGTGTTTTGTAAAGCGGGTGGTTTACCTGTTGGAAATCCACTTCAGGAGCATAAATCCGGAGGGTATCCGCAAAGAGTTCCATCCCATTGCGGGTAGCGGAAACCTTATTCAGTTCATGGTAAAAATTGACATCCTGAAAATCGGCTCCATGCGGCTGTATATAGCCTTCCCATAAGAATGGTATAGTCCACCCGACATTTGAATCTTTCAGTATGGAATTGGCTCTTGAAGCCAACATGGTTAAAATGCGGGGTTTCCATATCCCTAAATTTTCCGGAGGCAAAGCATCCGGGAGCCAATCTGAATCGTCATTTAGCTGCTCCACATAGCCATGGTATAATTCCTGAGCCTCGCTTGCGTCAAGCGATTTCCAAAAGTTACGATACTGCATTAAATTCGTATGGGCATCTTCTGCGGGTCGGTTTGCAGGATTAAACGCATATTCTTTTAATGTATTGAGATATGGCTTGGCTTCAAACAATTCTATAAGAGGCTCCCATATTTTCAGGTTTTGCTCCCAATTTGCACTGATATCGGAAAATTTCTTTTCCTGGTAGGTGTCGCAAAAATTCAAAACCGGTATAAAAGTACCCAAATGAGGAGCATAGAGATGGGATAACTCTCCTTCAAAATTCTGATATACCGGCCATTCTTTATAAGCTTTTCCGGGCTGCATCTGTAGTCCGAATTCAATAGTTGGAATGGCCTGGGCAAAGAAAAGATACGACCAATATCCCTTCTGTAACAGGTGATATCGCGAAGTATCGCTAACGAACGGATAAAAACGGATGCGTTCCCGGTATCCATCAGGAATCCAATCATTTTGTTCTTCGTACCATCGATGGATTTCTCGCAATCGTTCTAAAAAAAGAGTTACATTCACGTTTAATTGGTTTAAAAACACTGTTACTTCTATAGCCTTATGCGTATCGGTAAACTATCCCTTAATCAAGAGAGGTGTCAAAAGATTCTAAAATACACCTTATTTTTTCTATCAATAAGCCTGTTTTTCAGGGATCCTAAATCTCGCTTTTATTATTCCTACAATAAGATCTCCAAATGGTATTGCAATGTTTCCGCAGCTTCATCCCATTGGTGTTTCTCGCATAAATAAATAGCAGCCTTTAAAATTGTTTCCTGTGCTTCAGGCATATTTTTGCCGGCCCAGTATCCGGCACTTACCAATGCGGTCCACGCTTTCTTAGGATCATTTTGTTGCTCATCAAATAATGCCGCTGCCTTTACATGAGCTGTGCCCGAGTAGCCATTTTGCTTTTCATTCATTGCAACAGCAATGCTATATTCAATAGATTCCTCGACCTCTTTGCTTCTCTTGTTATAGGAAGCGCATAAAACGTCAATCGGATTTAAAATAAAGTTTGACGTCTCTGATCCACTGGGATTATATGTCGGATACATATCTTCCGTATCAAAACCATGCGAAAAGAATACAGCTTGTAACAGCAAGTGTTCAACCGTAGAAAAATCAACATTAAAAGCATGCATATAAGCCCGTGCAGCCAATATGCTGCGTATTCTATCCGACCAAATACCTAAATCCATTGTCGGGATTTCCGGCAGAAAGTCGTCTTCACGAGCTTTATCCAGTAAATCCAACAAATAAGCGTTTGCTTCGCTCGGTTCAATCTTTAAACTATGCGTTTTCCGGCGTTGAATAATTTCTTCTGCCGATATCGTTTCAGCGGGCCAGGCATTCGGGTCGAGAACAAAATTTTTCAGATCATCTAAATCGTCAGCACCACCAAAAAGACGGTAAACAGGCAACATGATTTCGTATCTTTTGTCCCAATTTTGCAAATAATCCTCACATCTCCTTCTTTTTCTATTTAGAAACTCCCAATGCAGTCCTGTAATATAAGATGTAATATTTGGAAATTCTGTAACGCTTTGCATATAGGGCATTGTGTATACTACAGGCCATTTACTACCAGGTAGCCAAGGCAATATTTTCATACCATACATGGCAGTTTTCGCGGGATCACTGGAAAAGGTCAATACAGACCATTTCCCTCTCCGGATAGACCGCTTTACCCGATCGTATTCGATGCGCGGTGTAATTCCCAACAGGATTTCAGTTGGTACATCCCAGTGACTATATAACCGGTGGAATTCTTTTACTTGATGAAGTATCATTGTTTGCTCTTTATCATTGGATTGGATTGATTTGTTTTTTATCCTGACAGCACCTGTCAATTTAAGGTAATTGCATGGTTGGTTCCAACCGAATCAGGCATGCGTTGTTCTCAGATACTCCTGGTACCATTCCCACTGCAAGGTCAATGCTTCATGCGCTTCAGTCCAGCTTTGTTTTTCGCATAAGGTTATGGCATATTGCCAATGTTTCGCTACCAAATCCGGGTGCCCGTTTGCACCTGCCCAGTAGCTGGCACTAACCAAAGCATTCCAGGCTTCGAGGGGTTTCCCCTGCGCTTCGATTTCAAGCGCGGCTTGGTAGTGTTCCTCTCCGGCGTACTTTCTAAATGCTTTAGACAAAGGATCCAATGTTTTGTACAGGGGATGCAAACGCATGGACTCGTCTGAACCGAAAAGGTAAATATCTTTGGCAAAACGATGCATTGCATTCCTGGTAGCACAAACACTGGTGTGATAGTGACCATAATTGACATCTTGAAAATCTGCGCCATGAGGCATTGTATAACCTTGCCAGACAATCGGTATCGTAGAGGATTCGTTTGGATCTTCAGTGGTTAACTGGTAAGCCCGTGAGGCCAGCATCACTTTAATCCTGGTTTCCCAGATACCTAAATCTTCTTCGGGAAACTCCTCCGGAAGCCATTCGCTATCATCATTGAGCCGGTCTACATATTCATGATACAAATCATGGCCTTTCGAGGTATCAAACAGCTTCCAAAAACGCAAATATCTTGTGAGGTTAGCCTCTTTGCTTTCTTCGGGTTGGTTCGCCGTATCGAACGCATAATTCTTAAAAGTCTCCAGGTAAGGTTTGGTACCGAACAGTTCTACAATGGGCTCGCATACTTCCATAATGTAATTCCAATTTAAACTGACGGTGGAAAACCGATCTTCATCCTGTAATTTTCGAAGATATAAAAACGGAAGGAAAGTGGCGATACCAGGGGCAAACAGATGGGAATAGTCTCCGTCTGAATTTCTGTGAACAGGCCATTCCAAGAAACTTTTACCGGGCCGTATCTGTAACCCGTATGCAACATGCTCTATAGCCGCTCCAAAAAAAAGATAGCTCCAATAGCCACGTCTCAGCATTTGGTAACGGGTGGTGTCGTCTGTAATGGGATAAAACAGCAGGACTTCACGATATCCACCTGTTATTTTCTCATTTTTGATCTCCAAATCTTTACGAATGGAATGTAATTTACTGATGAACTGAGGAATGTATTCAACTGACATTTTCTTCTATAGTTTTTGTATTAGAAAGGAGACAAACCTATCGTTTTAACATATTACCCGATAAACAAATGAGTAAGTGCTGTAATTTTTATTGTAACTGTTGATTCGTTATAACGCCAGTGAAATAAAAAGTTCGGATATTGTCATATTCAATACTCAATTTATATATTTTTGAATTGACTTTAAAATATATGAATCATTCTCTTAACTACTGGCTGTATACAAAGCACTCGCTTTACCACTATTTTCACGAAAGAGAGCTTCCTGACTTTTTTGTGTCACGAAATATGTACTATGATAGTGAAAACGAATGGACCTATTCCGAAGGCTACAGCGACAGGTGGAAAACCCGGTTTAATATTAGCAAACGTGTCGAAGCGGATCCTGTTTTGCACATCATTTTTTATTTTAATAACAGTAAAAATACACAAGCGATACAGTCTATAGGAAAAGAACTCAATCATTATTTCAGGGTACCGGTGCACTTTGGAATTATTCGCAAAAAATCAGTCTGGTGAAAGGCGCTTTGAATCACAAAAAGTATTTAACCAGATAGACCTCTCAGGAATGATATAACTCATGGCTGACCATTTTTCTACAGATAAAATTCAGTAATCGTTGATTTAATTGTATTAAAAGCTAAAATAATAGAAGCTTTCGCCAACTGCATTTTTTCCGGACAATTACGATCTGGTTAAGCCTTCTTCCTGCGGTAAATGTTACATGGCCTGTAGTTCCTGAAGGGAACGATAGGACCCTAAAACTTCCTCGGTCAGCTTGTCGGGATGCCGCTTAAGTTCTTCGCATGTTTCTACAACCATCCCGGATTGTAATCCGTGCAGGGAAACATCCTGACAGAGTTGGGTCTCCCATAATTCAGACAACCGTCCTGATTTCAGTAACAAGTAACTACTCCAGAACAATAACCTGACATATAAGGAAATTTCAACCCATCTAATTCCTCTGGTTTACTAACATCTTTTTATTTTAAAGGCAAAATACTATTTTCCAGAATATAGAATCCAACAACTGCTAATAAAATGCAACTGTTAATAGTTTATTCGTTAAAAATATTTTGGTCTGCTGAATCAGCTGATAAAAAAATAGCGTCAGTTACTAAAGCGAAAGAGAAAACTATTGGAAGCTTCTTAAATTGGTTGAATGGTTCAGTTTTTTATAAAAAAACACCATCTTTGTAGACTTAGGTTTCCCATAGTTAAAACAGGAATCAGACAGTTCCCTGACTTGGAGCAACCGAGCCACGTTATGATTTTCGGTAGTAAAGCTTTTATCCGGGTACACGAAAGTTCATTTCAGATAGAAATCTCCGGTACAGCAGATGATAACTATTTTTAAGTAAGTAAAAAAGATTATCAGGTCTGCCTCGGGCTGGAAAAATACTTTGACTAATTAGGCTGGGAAGATTAAGGTAGACAGAACAATGGAGTAGCAAATAGGTATCTATCCGGATAACGATACCTTGAATCATATCAGGAATAAACAGTATCTACGCTTTAGATAAATTTATAACAGATGCAGCTCTTATAATTTGAAACGCCATCTCAAAAAGAATAATTTAAACAAAAAACTAAAAAGAAATGTCAACAACAATTTTTAAAGTCAAGGTAAATCATTATGAAAATAAACAAATGGATACCGAGACTTTCATGGACTACTGTCTTGAATTTCCGCCAATGGATTTTGACTACAGAAAATACATTGAATTGCTTTCTTTAAAACTTGAGAAGAACGATTCCCCAAGGAGTATGTCTTACAAACGATTTTTCGAATTGTTAAAAATGAACCATGAGTTATCTGGTGATTCTTTTTTTGAGCCGTTGCTAAAGGAATTTGAAGAGGAATTTATGATACTAAAAGAAAGCTATATCAACCATAAAATTTCTGTTCTATCTCATCCTAATATGGTAATTTGGAACAATACGCTTGCTGATTTGAAGGTAATGGATTTTAAACCACTTCCTGTCCTCGAGTTAAAGATTGAAATCGCACAGGATGAATCGGGCATTGTCGCATTTCCGAACCACAGAGGCTTGGGAGTGCAGTCAGCTATATACAGAGAATTCATGATCCGTATTTTAATTGACATTCAGCAAGGAATGAACGATTCTTCAGAAACAATTTATAACTGGTTTAAAGAAAGAAATGGTGAACCATATCCCGATTACCTGAATAGTATATCATACGGGGAAGGAAAATCGGATTTTTATGGTGATGAAGGTATCATTTGGGGTATCAGTCAGGATAACGAGATTACAATTCAACTCAACGATACTGATTTCAAGGAGCAATTTAAAGGCGAATGGTGGCTGGACCGGATTGCTTCCAATTTCGACTATTGGAGAAAAAATGATCCGGAATGGTCAGAAACAAATAAAGACTATCCTTTTAAGATAAAAGAATTTACAATTTTGGTACATCCTGCATGGTTTCCGGCCGAACCTTTTGTATTGGATCTGAGTCAAATCTACGATAGTACAGCTTACTGATCGTAACTCATTTCAACATAGCATCATATTACAGAAATAAAAGGTCTGTTGGCTATTTTTTAATCGCATTTAAGAATTTCAGGCAAATATGATGCATTAAGATGTGGACTATAAAAGTAACAATATGGTAAAAAATGATGTAGAAAAATATGAGACCGGCAGATAATCCTTTAACACATCGCCCGCTTTATAAAACATTGAAACCATTATTAAAAAACCGTAATTCCCACAATGCGAAAAACATGGATGGGCAGATACGTTGGTGGTACTGAAACTACAGTGAAAAAGATATCGGTATTACAACAAGACAATACGACCCTGATCAGTAACTCACGACGAATCGAGCATCATTGTTAAACCACTGATTTGGAAGGTTCTGCGCAAATACTATCAATAATAGCACTGGATGCTTTTGTCCTCACATTTACTAATAAAACCTATACATTTACTCATTTATCTTTATTTGATATCTAATTTTGTCGATATTGCTTCATAATTTTAAAACACAAATCATGAAAAAAATTCTATTTATCTTAACTCTAATGCTTTCTTATGGCATTTATGCACAAGACTGCCTTCCGGAATCCAAACTTAAAGATGCTGTTCTGGAAAAAGCGCTTATAGACGCTTATAACAATAGCGCCAAAGCAACTCCTGCCGATTATAAAGGCGTTGCAAAAGCAGTTTCAATTCCTGTGACTAAAACCGACGTTGTCAGGGATGAGGCTACAGGTGCAATTATGTATAAGGTTGCAGCAGGGATTATTGGGTATACCGATAATGGCAAATGCTATTCTGTATGGTGTAATTTTGCGGCAGACTGGCAGGGTAACGGCTATGGAGAATGGTACTGCAAAGGAAAGATGAACGGGCATAAAGTCGAAAAAATCGATAGCAATTGTTTTAAGTAATTTACATCTGAAAACACACATCAATATTTGATAAAAAAGAGCTTTGGCTCTTTTTTTATTTTTACAAATAAGTGTTTTTACTAGTTCCTAAAATAATGGGGGTTTGACACATTAAAATATAAGTCTTTGAAAAAATCATAGGTGTACCTACAGGGGAATTATATCCACTTTGATTTAAACATTCAAAATAAATTATTCCATCATCTGATTTATTTCCCAATTGGAAAAAGCGCAATCGTGTTTAATTCCAAGTTCACACATATCTATAGCCCAATCTCTCAAAACTTCATGCATCATCTTCATTGGTGTAGTCTTACCTTTTATAATGACATATTTATCCATTGTTATCTCAGGCTGAATCAAATGATTCATTTTTTTTAAGTCTTCGATTAATTTGCTGCCTTTATCTACACTGTCTGTGTAAAAAAAATAATCAACTCCGAGCTCGTCTTCTTCTTCAATACCAAATTCCCTGAGACGTCCAAGTTTTGTAATTGCAATGTGAGACTGACTTTCAAGATTTGCTTTATAATCTGCTTCTGAAACAAACTTCTTTTTTTGCTTTGGTTTTAAAAATCTAAAAATTTCCATCAAATTGAGATTTATCAGGATAACTATTGTTAATATTAATTTTATTGCTGCAAATGTAAATTATAATAATGCAGTCCAATGTTAAGTTTTAACTTCATACAAAAACTTAACATTGGAATTTTTGAAAAATTAACAATAAAATAATAGTTTGATAATCAATTATTTGAATTCCAAATTTAGATTTGAAAAGATTTGTATCTAACCAATTCTTTTGAAAACAAAAAGACAAAGTCATTTTTTAATCTATAAAATAAGCATTTCAAACGATGCTTGTTTCACTTTCTATACCAATTCCTTAATTGATGCAAAACTTAGGAAAGCTGAGGCTTCTGATATAAGTTTTTGTAATCCCAAAGAAATTAAAATCTGCTAAATGAAAATATTGTACGCCGTACAAGGTACCGGTAATGGTCACATTACAAGAGCAATGGAAATAATCCCCTATCTTGAAAAAAAAGGAGAATTGGATATACTGGTCAGCGGAATCCAATCTGATATCGAACTTCCGTTCAAGGTGAAATATAAATTTAACGGAATGTCTTTTATTTTCGGTAAAAAAGGTGGAGTGGATTTCTGGAAGACATTTGTAAAACTAAATTCTCTCAAGCTTCTCAATGAAATCAAACAACTGGATGTCAAAAACTACGACCTGATTATTAGTGATTTTGAACCGGTTTCCTGTTGGGCAGCCATCAAAGCCAAAAGAATTTGTATTGGTTTGAGTAATCAGGTTGCCACACTTCATCCTCTTGCGCCGCAACCCAAAAGCAATGATATAATAGGAAGGCTGGTATTGCAAAATTATGCTCCTACTACCTACAACTATGGATTTCATTTTAAAAGTTTGGACGCCAATGTTTTTACTCCAATCATCAGAAAACAGGTGCGTGAACTTATCCCAACAAATGAAGGACACTATACTGTGTACTTACCATCATACAACGATGAACAAATTGTAAAGCGTTTAAAAAAAATCGAAGGAGTGCAATGGGAAGTTTTTTCCAAACACAACAAAGAGGAAAAGGTTTTTAAGAATATTACAATTCACCCTATCAATAGTGAGAAGTTCTTAAAAAGTATTGCCTCGGCAAAAGGCGTATTCTGCAATGCCGGTTTTGGAACAGCAAGTGAGGCACTTTTTCTCAAAAAGAAATTATTAGTCGTTCCAATGAAAAAACAATTGGAACAATTCTTTAATGCGGAGATGCTTCTTTCTATGGGAGTTCCGGTCATACGAAAATTCAACTCTGACAGTATTCCGCTAATCAGAGCGTGGATTTTAAATGATACCACAGTAAAAGTTGATTACCCGGATAATACTGAAAAAATTATCGATTTAATCATTGAAAATCATGCAGGAAGACAAAAAATGGATACCAACTTAGAATCTGATCATTATTCTTTATTTCAATAACCTATGAGTACCAATAATTTTACGAGATCTGATTTTGGTGATGATTTTATCTGGGGAGTTTCCTCATCAGCACTGCAAACAGAGGGAGCCCATAACGTTGATGGCAAAGGACTGTCCATTTGGGATGTCTTTGTCACTCAAAAAAATAAAATACTGAATAACGACAACCATTTTGAAGCTTCAGATTTTTATACCAACTATAAAAAAGATATTGATCTCATCAAACAATTAGGAATTCCCAATTTCAGATTTTCATTATCCTGGAGCAGGATTATTCCTGATGGTATTGGAGAAATTAATCAGGCCGGACTTAATTTTTATCATAAGGTAATAGATTATTGTTTGGCAAATGGTATACAACCTTACATAACATTATATCATTGGGATTTACCGCATGAATTAGAATTAAAAGGCGGTTGGTCCAATAGGGATATTTTAGAATGGTTTAGGGATTATGTTACAGTATGCGTGGATGCTTTCAAAAACAAAGTAAAGTATTGGATGGTACTCAACGAACCTATGGTATTCACTGGAGCCGGTTACTTTTTGGGATTGCATGCACCCGGAAAAAAAGGATTTAAAAACTTTATTCCTGCTATGCATCATGCGGTACTCTGTCAGGCTGTTGGGTATAATACAATCAAAGAAATTAATCCCAAAGCTAATGTTGGCAGTACATTCTCCTGCTCCTATATTACATCCTATTCCTTAAATGATAAGGATATCCTTGCTTCCAAAAGAGTTGATGCACTTCTAAACAGATTGTTTATTGAACCCTCATTAGGAATGGGCTATCCTGAGGATATTCTCCCTTTTTTAAAAAAGGTTAAAAACTACATGATGGAAGGAGATAAAGAGCTTATGAAAGTGGAATTTGATTTCATTGGGATACAAAATTACACCAGGGAAGTTGTAGCTTTTAGCATTTTTACTCCTCATATCAATGCAAGAATTATTCCGGCGGATAAAAGAAAAGTATTCTACACATCGATGGATTGGGAAGTCTATCCGGAAGCTATTTATCGAATGATTGAGAAATTCCAAAAATATGAGGGAGTAAAAAAAATTCTGATAACCGAAAACGGAGCCTCATTTCCGGATGAAGTTGTTAATAATGCTGTGAAAGATCATAATAGACTTCATTTTATAAAATCATATTTGGAACAGGTGTTGAGAGCCAAACAAAATTTCCAAAAACTTCAAGGTTACTTTATTTGGTCGCTAACGGACAATTTTGAATGGTCAGAAGGATTAAAACAAAGATTCGGATTAATACATATTGATTATGCAACTCAAAAAAGAACCATCAAGGATTCTGGAAAATGGTATGCTGAATTTCTTCAAAACAAAGAGACGAAATCCATTCAAAATGAAACGATTGAAAAAATAAAAGGCAACACAACACCCTAAAAATTACTGTTAAATAACGTTTTGATAACTTTCTGAAAGTAAAGCATAGCAGGGTCAAAGGTTATCTTTGGGCGGTTATAATTTAATGAATTACAATGCAAAACAAATCTAAACATTTTGGTCTTTTTTTATTCATTTGCATTTTGCTCCTGCCAATCAAATCCTTTTCACAATGCTTTCAGATACAGAGTATTTTAGTGGATGCTTGTGGTC
>CAMFLD010000005.1 GCA_945957245.1 uncultured Flavobacterium sp.
CTATGATGCTGATAAGGACAGTTTCAAGCACGGTAAACTTACGGCTTGTCAAAATGTAGATTAACGGGACAGCGCAGGCAATGAAGAACAGATTATAAAAAAAATTGCGTGTTTTATGGATTTCTGCTCTCCTTATCGACTCAATATCTATAAGCAGCCGGCTGGGTGAATAAAGCAATAAATGATTGCCTATTATCGCACCTATGGAATTGATGTACTGTATCCGGGATACCTCAATTTCCTCTTCCTGAATTATGTCTGCATTAATTCCCATAAGAAAATTATTAAGTTTTAATGCAAATGTGCTAAGAAGAAACTTACTCCTTTATATCAATGTTACGAACGGATATTTTGATGTAATAAACGGTTATTATTCAAACATAAAAGGTTTGCCTATTGTTAGTCAGTCTCCCCTCCTGATTTAGCGATTCGGGACCGCCTCTTATATTCTTCCAGAGTTATCCCCGTCATCTTTTTAAAAAGCTTATTAAAACTGCTGTAACTGCTGAATCCCAATTCAAAAGCAATATCGTTGGCACTCATATCTGTAGTTTCCAACAGCGCCATGCATTTGCGTATTTTTCCTTTCAATATGTATTGATAAGGTGTTTCACCGGTGTATTGCGTAAACAGCTTTATGAAGTTGTGCTTTTTCCAGCGGGTAAGTCCCATCAAATCCTCTAATTGCAGCTTCTCGGTGATATTGTCATTGATGTAGGCAATAACCTTTTTGATTACAAACGGAATATCATCAGTTACCTCTGGCGCACTGATTCGGTGCGTATCCGTCTTTAGATGTCTGAAATTATTCAGTACCAGCTCAACAGTTGTGGTAATGTCAATAGGTTTAAATGGCTTTACTAGGTATCCATACGGAAATGTCTGCTTAATCTCCAGCACGGTATTCTTATCATAAAGCGAAGTCAGATAAATAAAAGGAATACCTCCTCTTTGATGTAGATAACTCCCAATCCGCAATCCGTCCGGTGACTTCCTGAGGATGATATCTATAAGTACCAGATTGGGAGAATGTTCCTTTATCGCCGCTATAGCATCCTCATAAGTCGGAATATAAGCAATGCATTTATAACCCGCTGCGGTAAGTATACCATAAATATTGCGTGCCAGGATGAACTCATCCTCAACAACCAGAATCAATGTGTTGACTTTATCTATCATGGTACTCAGGCTGTTTTAAAGCGAATCCGGTAAGAAACATTTTCAGCCTCCTCCTGTTCTAATTTACCTTCTATCTGCATAACCAATAACTGAATCAGTTCCGAACCAAAAGAATTCTTGTTCTCTCCCATAGTTTTTTTTCCGTTATCATCATAACAAAGCAGCCAGTCGTTCTTTCCTTCCGCTTTGAGTCCGATTTTTATAAGTACTGCTCCTGTAATGGTCTTAACATGTTTTATCGAATTCAATATCATTTCGTTAAGCACCAATCCCAACGGCACAGCCAGCTGCAAGTCTATCATTACCTTAGGGATATCTGTTTGAAATACTGCCCTTCCTTCGCCTGTAAGTCCATGCTCAATATGAGAAATCAGTTGGTTGATATAATCATGAAAATCCACCTCACTCAGATTATCAGACTGATAAAGATTTTGATGTATCAGTGACATCGATAATATTCGGGAAACCGCCTCTTCCAGAAATGCTTCTACATTGCTGTAGCCCCCTTCTTCGGCCTGTATCTGAAGGAGACTTATAATCATCTGGAAATTATTTTTAACCCTATGATGTATTTCCTTAAGCAACACCCCTCTTTCCTTGAAAGCCGCTTCCAGTCTTTTATTTTGCTGCTCTATAATTTTCCTTTTTTGCTCCTGCTCTCTGGCATTCCGTTTTTTAATGCGGTAACCCCGATAAGCAAAACCGGCAGCTACTAATACTACTATCAGACAGCAGATAAGCAGTATCATTTTATTTTGCTGTTCCTTTAATTCCAGTCTGTTTCTGAGCTGTTCCCGGGTAAGCTGTTTCAACTCCCTCTTTTTTTCACCCAGTTCAAAAGTATTCACCTCTTTGTGGAGCTGTAGGTCTTTAGTAGCCCTTATCTTCTCCTGCGCAGCCTGATAACTCTGTTCAAGAAGCGCATAAGATTTTTCAGGATTATTATTGCCAAGCGCTATCAGGCTTAGTTTTTTTTTCGAATCGGAAATAACATCAAAATTATGCGAGTTGCCATAGCCTGCACTATCAATAGACCGTGCTGCACTAATAGCTGTCTCAAAACTTTTCCGCGCCTTTGGGAAATTGGCCGATTTAAACTGACACAATCCTACAACATAATAAGCATCACGCTTACGGTAGGTATTCATGTTGATACCATCGCCAATCACCTCTTCTGCCAGTTGCAATGCTCTGGGCACATTTTCAGAAAAAAACAATGCCATAGCTTTATTAGCCTTAATCTGCTTCATCAGATTCAGATTATCGCTGGGGCAGTTTGCTTTTGCGGTATCAGAATAAGCCAGCGACTTCCCATAACGGCGCATCTTGAAATAAATAAAAGCGAGCCTGTCATAAAGAAAGGCCTTATTAGCATAAGGCTGCTTTTCAAATCCCGGATCCTTAACCGTTTTCAATACATACACTGCAGCTTCCTGAAACCGGTTCATCTCCTGATAGCACCTCGAAATCTGATTGTACGTAAAAATTTCTCCATTCGTAGAACCATCCTTCCTGTAACCATTTAAGGCTGCCCTGAAATCGGCCAGCGCATGCCGGTAGTCTTTCTTTTCAAAATAAACAATGCCTCTTTTTGAAAGGATGCCCGATTTTGCTTTGCCCTCAGGATAACTTTTATATTCAAATAAGATGGTATTGCATACGGCAAGAGCTTCATCAACCTTTTTGACATTAACAAGTGAAAATGAAAGCAGACTGGCAGCCCGAAAATAATCCTCTGTAGTGCCATGAGCTTTAAGCACAAACAATCCTGTTCCTGCATTAGTTACAGCCTCATTGTATTTCCCCCTTAGGCTACAGTATTCTGAATTTCTCAAAAAATAAAGTCCAAGCCCTTTAGGATCACTAAAATGAGCTACGGTTTCAAAAAACTGCCTTTTGTATTCCTGCTGTTCTTTAGAATTCCCTTTTTGCAACAGCTCGCCAAGCCGTATTACGGTAAGCGTGTCATTCTTATTATCCTGCGTGGGATTTTGCAATATAACCGCCTGCTTACAAAACACCTGCTTATGAGGTGCAGCTATAGAAACATTACCCAGCAGAAAGGGCAATGCAGCCTTAAAAATTAAGTTCATATAAAATCAATTAAAATTAAACGTTATACCGAGTGGTAAATGGGATTACTATCAAGTAAATAGAAGAAAAGATGTAGTGCTGGGGATTACTACTCAAAGATACGAAATCCCTTAACAAAAATCAACTATTTGACAGTAAAGTCTACTATTCGACAACCTTTCGCATTCCTTAATACCGAGTTTTGTTTTCAAATAATAAACTGGCAGAAGCCAATTGCCATTCGTAACTAAAAAATAACCGTTCATAACATAGTAGTGACCGAACATAACATTGGCAATTCTGTAACGCAAACGACAAATAACTTTGAGAGCAAAAAGAAGAATAGTGGATACCATAAACCAAGGTTATAAGACAGTTATTGTTGACGATGACCCGCTGAATATCATGCTGGAAAAGAAAATCATTTCTGATTACTTCCCTCAGCTTAATATAGTGGCGCAGGCACACGGCATAAATGACGCCATTGCCACTATCAATCTCCACAGCCCGGAATTGCTGCTGCTCGACATTAATTTGGGAGAAAGAGAGGTTTTTGAAATATTCAACGAAATACACTGTATGGCTCAGATTGTTTTTGTAAGCTCCGAAGGAAAATATGCCCTCAATGCTTTCCGGTATGATGCCACCGATTTTGTGCTGAAACCCTATCCAAAGGAAATTTTGGTTTCAGCCATTTCCAAAGCCATAAAAAGGCTCGAACAGCAGCGGCAGTTTCACGAAATGGAACTGGCCGGCTGGTCCAGTGCAAAAAAAGATTTCATAACCATTTCCTCTGTGGAAAGACACGAAATCGTAAAGATAAAAGACATTATGTACTGTTCCTCCGAAGGTCGTTACACCATTTTCACCCTCGTTGACGGTAGAAGTCTGGTAGCAGCAAAAAATCTGTCAGATTATGAACACCTGCTCGAAAAACACCCATTCTTCTTTAAAATCAGCCGATCCCAGATTGTCAATTTCGAATACGTATCACGAGTCAACAAAAAGAACGGGATGTACTGCGAAATAAAAGACGGCAAAATGATACCCGTCGCCCGAAGGAAGTACTTAGATCTCAATAAATTTTTGAATGGAATGGAATAATAACCGTTAATACAAAAAAACATACCGTTACTAACACCAATATAACCGAACATAACATCACAAAGAAACGACCTATACCGCTGTCCTAATTTTGGCATAGTTAGTTAATAATCCATAAGCAGGCACGATGGCATTTACGCCGGATAGAACCAACTGGGGGGTTGTCTATCCTTTTTGTAAGATTTGGGGCTTTTTGCCATCGCTGCTTTCTTTTATCTAAAAACCTTAAATAACCCTATATGAAAAAACTCATTTACTTCATTCTCCTCACTATGAGCTGTTCATTCTCGCTGTATGCTAATGATATCCTTCCCTCAACAAACGGTTTTGATGACGGGGGAGCCCCTCCTGTTGAGGACCCGTCACCCCCGCCTATAGATGATAATGACGGACCGCCTATAGAA
Organism: uncultured Flavobacterium sp.; assembly: GCA_945957245.1. Taxonomy (GTDB): domain Bacteria; phylum Bacteroidota; class Bacteroidia; order Flavobacteriales; family Flavobacteriaceae; genus Flavobacterium. Next base: position 4,761 of record CAMFLD010000005.1, read on the forward strand.
GACCCTCCGCCACCGGCACCGATAGACCAATGGATTCCTTTACTGTTACTGGCAGGAATAACTTTTGTCGGATACAAAACCCTGTCTCAGGCTAAAAACCAAGATACCACATCCAAATAAGCACTTAAAATATAGAATCATGAAAAAAAAATACCAATTTAAGCCCGGCAAAGCCCTATGGGGTATTGCAGCTACATTGGCCTTAGCAGCCCCGGTAGGCGCACAGGTACAAAACAATCAGAATATTTATGTAGCCGACTACGGTGTATTCAACCTTACACAGGGCAACTTTGCGTTTGGTACCGCACCTGCGCTTACCCAAACTACCAAAACCACCAACCATGGTGTAGTGGCCTTTGGGCAAAATGCCGCCTGGAGCGGTGCCTCAGACAGCCACCACCTTAACGGCTACGCACGCTATTACGGCAACAGTTTCTTCATCGCCCCGGTGGGCGACGGTGGCACTTATGCCCCTGCCGGTATTGACCCCGCAGGAACCAGCGGAGTTGATGTAGCTTACTTCAAAGCCAATCCATCCACCTTGGGTGCAACACTCAACAGCGGCATCAATGCCATATCAGGAATTGAATACTGGAAAATCAGTGGGGCTACCAACTCAAAAATTACTTTGACCTGGAGAGCCGGAAGCAACATCAGCAGTCTGCTGCTTACCCCTTCCCTTACCTACATCACCATATTAGGCTATGACGGAACAAAATGGGTTGAAATCCCTTCTTTCTATGATATCACAAGCATACTCGGCGGTACCTCAGATACTACGTCAGGTTCAATAACCAGTACTGCCGAAGTAAACATTGCCGCCTATCAGGCATTCACAATAGGAGCTAAAGGAGCTGCTTCCTGTTATCCTTTGGTAGCCTCTTCAGGCGTTACTAAAACATGGAACGGCAGCAGCTGGTCTCCCAGTGCACCTACCATTGCAGACCCTGTAATAATCAACGGAGCCTACAGTGCAGGCAGTTTTTCCTGCTACTCCGTAGCCCTCAATGCCGACATAACCCTAGCTAACGGACAGACCCTGGACGTGGTTGACGGATTTACAGGCAGCGGAAAAATCAATATGAGCTCAGAAGCCAGCGTATTACAGCGTAATGCTACTGCTGCGGCACCAAAAATAGTACTGACCAAAGTCACCAATCCAATGCGCCGCTTTGATTACGGTTTCTTAAGCTCACCGTTAAATAATTTTGCTACCTTCTACGGACAGATTAACAGTGCTGCCAATTGTGCCGTAAACGGAGCCTACAGTACTTACCCTGGTTCCGCCTTTTACAATTACTTTACCGATAATGATGCCGGAAACTCCGTTACCGTTACTACTTCAAACGTACCCGTAGGACGTGGTTTTGCCGCTACTGTTAACCCGCTTCAGAGTCCCTATTCCACTTCCTCTACAGCAGGTTCGTGGTATACTGAAAAATACCCTATATCCATCAAAGCAGACGGTACTACTAATAATGGAGACATCAATGTCCCTATGCCTTCGGCTGCAACATGGGTGCGTATAGGTAACCCCTATCCATCACCAATCAATGCCAACAAACTTTTGGACGCATTGGGTGACGACATCCGTAAAACTATTTATTACTGGACCTTTAATACTCCACGTCAAAACTGGACTAACAATACCGCCAATTATAACAATGCCGACTATGCCACTTTCAACTATTCAGGGGGTGTGGCTGCCTGCCAAACCTGTCAGGAGCCTAATGGTATGATTGCCACTATGCAGTCGGTTTATGTAAAGAAGGTTAATCCTAGTCCTATCACGTTTACTATGACCAACTGTTTAAGAGACCTGAGCGGTAACAATGTCTTTTTCCGTGAAACTCAGCAACAGCAGGGCAAGTTTAAACTTGACTTAATCGGTACTTCAGGTTCCTTCAGTCAGTTAATGATTGCTTATAATAACAGCACCACTAACGGTTATGACAACGGATACGACTCTCCAAGAATGTCAGGAGGTGCAACTTCAGAAATGAACTCATTAATTACCGGACAAACTTCCGGTTATGCGATACAAACCAGACAGGCTTTTGACGATACTGATGTGGTGCCTTTACAAATCATCAAACGTCAGAACGAAACCTTTAGCATTAGCCTATCAAAAACAGAAGGAATCTTTAACTCCGGTGGTACTACTATTTATCTTCACGACAAAAGTTTGGGCGCTTTTCATGACTTGGCCACCGGTAGTTATTCCTTCCTGCAGTCTGCCACGCCTGATAACGACCGTTTTGAAATCGTATACCGTGCCTCAACACTTAACAATCCTGATGTAAAACAAAACCATGCTATGGCTTTTATAAGCAATCAGGTGTTCAGCGCACAGTCTAAAGGCACGATGATGGAAATCAGCATTTTTGACCTGACAGGCAGGCTGGTAACAACCTACAGCAATATTAACAGTGATTTGTTTACGGCACCATTCCAGCATGCACAAAGCGTATACATCGCTAAAATAATGCTTCAGGATGGTACGATAGTAAACCAAAAACTTATCAATGACAAATAGTACCCACATGATTAAGATAACAGCAATACTGACTGCAATGCTTTTGGTCAATACCCTCCATGCCCAGCAGGACTCCCTTAAAGGCAAGCCCTTTAACCGCTGGTCAATAGAGGTAAATGCCGGTCAGAATAAGGCACTCAAACCCTTTAGTGATGGCTATTATTCCGCTAATCCCGATAAATATTTCAATTTTACCGGAGTGAATCACTTTGATGCCGGAGTGCGTTATATGCTGTCCGACCGTTTTGGACTTAAGCTTGACGGAGCCTATGACCTGATTGAAAACCAAAAAGGAAGCGGTTCGCTGCCCTTCAGTACAAAATCCTACCGTATTGGCTTTCAAGGTGTAGTCAACTTAGGACATATCATGGATTTTGGCAGCTTTACCAAACGATTTGGGATACTGGCACACGGAGGCGTACAGGTTTCCCGTTTTGTGGTAGGCCATAACCGGGAAGAAGACAACGGTGGTTTTATGTTGGGACTTACGCCTCAACTAAAACTAGCCCATTGGTGCGCTCTTACAGGTGATTTCACCTATCTGGGCAATGTACGCCAGCATTATACCTGGGACGGTCAGCTCTCACCTGCCGAAAACAACTTAACCGGAGGTATGGTACACACTTCTGTAGGGCTTACTTTTTATTTAGGGGACAAAGACAACCATGCCGACTGGTATTTTGGAAACACCGGCAAAACAGCTATCGAAAAGATGGATCAGATGACCCGTGAAAACAAGAAACGCCTGGACGACTTTGAAAAAATGATGGAAGATACCGACCGTGACGGAGTACCGGATTACCTCGATGCTCAAAACAATACGCCTAACGGTGTTAAGGTAGATTCGAGAGGTAGATTTATTGATACTAACGGTAACGGTACACCCGATGAGCTGGAACCACGCAGAGGACGTGACGGCAGTTCGGTAAACGGTACTAACGGCAGCAATGCCGAAAGCAGTAAATCAGATGCCATGCGGGAACTTATAGCAGGAGGCTATCTCAATGTGTTCTATGATGTCAATAAGGACGAGCCCAACAGTGCCTCTTCCAATAATATCTACCACATCATCCGTTACCTCAAAAGGTATCCGGAAACACATGTTACGCTAACGGGATATGCTGACCGAAAAGGCAGTGAAAAAGTGAACCGGGAACTCTCCCGCCGCAGAGCTGAAAAACTGAGTGATGTAATGGTAGCGAGCGGTATTGATGCCAGCCGTATTACCATAACAGGCGAAGGAGTAGATACTACCTTCCCTACCTCTGGGACAGGCCTTCAGCTTGCACGAAGGGTATCCATAACATTGGAATAGATAATAAGATGCATAAAAAATAAGATTTCACTCCTCCCCACACGGGAAGAAAGCATAGAATTTACATCCATGAAAACAAAAAAGGCAGGCCGTGCCCCAATACGGCACATTTCAGGAAACCTTGAACTTTAAACTTAAAACGATGAAAAAAAAATTTACCACCCTCCTCCTTCTTGCCGGTCTCTTTGCGACTGCGCAGGTAAAAATAGGAGATAACCCTACCACCATCAGTCCCGGTGCGGCGCTCGAAATAGAGAGTACCAATAAGGGGCTTGTGATCCCAAGGGTAGCCAATACGGCTGCCATTACCAGCCCTACTAACGGGATGCTTGTGTATGATCTCTCTTCCAATTGCGTGAAGTTCTACGAAAACGGTACCTGGTCTAACTGTATCAGTATTGGAACTACTTCGGTAGTTCAGGGTATTCTGGCACAGATTGGCCTTGAAGCGGATAATCCTAATGTGCTGCCTTCTACCGTAACTGCCGTTCAGTTGTCTCAACTGGGTGTTACGGGTGTTACCGCTACCAACATCGGAGCGTATCAAGCTTATATTGATGCCCATCCTGACAACTTCAGTAACCCCGCTACCGTAAGCGAGGTACAGGCTGCCGTAACCGCAGTAAATGCTACGGTAACTTCGGTATTGGCACAGATAGGAAATGAAGGGGACAACCCAAACTCAGTAACATCGGTAGTGACTGTTTCCCAATTGCAGTCTATTGGGATTACAGGGGTAACCCCTGCCAACATTGGAGCTTATCAGACCTATATTGATGCTAATCCGGATGCCTTCAGCAACCCGGCTACCATAAGCGAAATACAGACTGCTGTGTCCAATGTCAATACAGCCGTTACCTCGGTACTGACCCAAATTGGTAACGAAGGCGACAGTCCTAATGTGGTTCCATCGGTAGTTACGGTAGCACAATTACAGTCCATCGGAATCACAGGAATCAATGCTTCAAACATTGGAGCGTATCAGGCTTACATCGATGCGAATCCAAATAACTTCTCTTCACCGGCTTTGCTTTCTGAAGTACAGGCTGCTGTTACCGCAGTGAACACTACTGTAACTTCAGTATTGGCACAAATTGGTAATGAAGGGGACAACCCAAATACTGTTCCTTCGGTAGTAACAGTGGCACAATTGCAGTCCATCGGGATTACGGGTGTAACGGCTGCCAATATCGGAGCTTATCAGGCCTATATTGATGCCAATCCGGATGCCTTCAGCAACCCGGCAACACTTTCTGAAATTCAATCTGCAGTCAATACTGTAAATACGAACGTAACCTCAGTACTGGCACAGATTGGTAACGAAGGGGATAGCCCTAACGTGATTCCATCGGTAGTTACTGTAGCGCAATTACAGTCTATCGGAATCACAGGAATCAATGCTTCTAATATTGGAGCGTATCAGGCTTATATCGATGCGAATCCAAACAGCTTCTCCTCTCCTGCACTGCTTTCTGAAGTACAGGCTGCGGTTACGGCAGTGAACTCTAATGTAACTTCGGTATTGGCACAGATTGGTAACGAAGGAGATAGTCCTAATACCGTACCTTCAGTAGTGACGGTTGCGCAATTGCAGTCTTTAGGAATTACCGGAATCAACGCTTCTAACATCGGGGCGTATCAGGCTTATATCGATGCCAACCCCAACAGCTTCTCGTCTCCGGCAACATTGTCTGAAGTGCAGTCAGCCGTTACGGCGGTAAACTCAGGCGTAACTTCGGTACTGGCACAGATTGGTAACGAAGGGGACAGTCCTAATACCGTTCCTTCGGTAGTAACGGTAGCGCAGTTGCAGTCTTTAGGAATTACAGGTGTTACTCCGGCAAACATTACAGCGTATCAGGCTTATATTGATGCTTATCCTAATAACTTCAGTAACCCGGCCACGCTTTCGGAAGTACAGACAGCTGTTTCTGCAGTAAACACTTCTGCAGCGACTTCAGGAGGTACAGCTACGGTAAGTGCCTTTGTTTGTAACACGGCTTCTGCCGGTACGCTTACCAAAGGAACTGCTGTGAGCGGTGTAACGCAGACCATTACCGCTACGGTAACTACAGCAGGAACTTACAGCATCACTGCTACAGCTAACGGGGTAACCTTTACCGGTACCGGAACCTTTGCAGGCACAGGCTCACAGGCTATCGTATTGACTGCCAGCGGTACGCCAACGACAGCAGGAAGCAACAGCTTTACATTAAGTACTACTCCGGGCTGCAGTTTTACACGCAGTACTATTGACGCAGGAAGTGGTGGTACAGCAGCCGTATCAAGCTGGGATTGTACAGGAACCTTAACCGGTGTAGCGGCTGTGGGAGTACCGGTAAGCGGTCTTACAAAAGTCGTTACAGCCACCGTAAGTACGGCTGGTTCGTACAGCATAAGTGCTACCGCCAACGGAATTACCTTCTCAGGAAGCGGCACCTTTGCCGGTACGGGAAGCCAGGCTATTACCTTAACGGCAACAGGAACCCCTACAGCAGCGGGAACCATCAGTTTTACCATTAACAGTACACCAAGTTGTAGTTTTAGTGTGACTACGAAGACGTTGACTGTAGTAGATTATGTAACTGCTAATAGAACTGGCACTAGCCAGACAAGTATTGGTTCAGGAACTGACTTGCTTATTAATACTGTTCAGAGCGGGAATATACCACTTGATACTTCTACTGGAGTGTTCACACTGACTGCAGGCAAAACATACCGTTTAACCTTCCAGGGTCAATTTAATAATTTCAGTGATGCAACTGACGGTCGCCTATTTATTGAGTGGGTAGATGCCACCAGCAATACTCCGTTAGTCGCCAATTCAAAAGGAGCGTTCATTCCAATGACATCACTTTGGAACGCTATATCGAGTTCTCATATAGATATAATTTATACCCCAGCTACAAACCAACAGGTAAAATTACGAGCAACAAGTGGCGGAGGTACCGCTCTGCTTCAGGCTAACGAAAACTCAGTATCCATTCAGCAGCTCGGTACATCCGGTTCAGCTCCATTGGTGGATTATGTAATGGCTAACCGAACCGGCAGTGCTCAGGCTGGGATAGGTACTAATTCTGACTATGTTCCTAACAATGTAGTCTCGGGCAATATCCCGTTCAATACAACGACTGGCGTGGCTACTTTGACAGCCGGTAAAACGTACCGACTTTCTTTTAATGCTTTTATCAATATTTTCAGTAGCACTGGTAGTTATGCCGATATGCGTTGGGTAGACGCAACTACCAATACACCATTAGTTCCTACTTGGGGTACGGCTATTGCAGTTCAAAATACATTTAACCAGGTGCCATGGGTGACAGCGGAAATTATCTACACACCTGCAACAAACCAGCAGGTAAAAATTAGAGTATCACCAAATGCTATTGGCACTTGTAGTTACGACCCAGGTTTTGGTGGCATGATCATTCAGCAAATTGGAGTTACCAGCAATTTAACTGCTGCAACATATGGTTCTGCTTATAATAATACTAATCAAACTGGTATAGGAATAAATTCTGACCTAAATTTCAATACTAATATTACAGGAACTTCTATTGCCGCAAGTGGCAGTGCCTTTACCCTTACAGCCGGTAAAGTTTATCGTCTGACTAATCCGGGAGCATTGCTTAATACATTTTCAAATACCACCGCCGGTTTCATGGCATTACAATGGGTTGATGCGAATACAAATAACGCCTTACTTAATGTACAGGCTACCTATGTGCCTGATAATTATGCAGGATCAGCAGCATCTTCTGGGTATTTGGATATAATTTATAAGCCTACCACGACTCAGTCAGTTAAAATCAGAGCGGTTAACGGTTATGGTACAGCAACATCCTACGCTAGCATGGCTCCAGTACTTGTCGAGGAATTAGGAGTTCAGGCCAATTAATATCAAAGCCATACAGCAATAAGTAAAGATTTCATACATCTCTATTCACGCTTTCCTTGCCCCGCCCTATCAGCGGGGCTTTGGGAAGCAATATAAAAACATACGGCAGCCAAACCGTAATAGGGCAAAAAATGGGGCTCTGCCTCACCAACTAATTAAATAGTTACACACATGAAAAAAACAATTACTTCCCTCCTCCTGCTCGCCGGTCTATGTGCCACCGCACAGGTAAAAATTGGGGATAACCCCACAACGATTGGTTCGAGCTCGGTACTCGAACTGGAAAGCACCAATAAGGCTTTCGTCATGACACGGGTAGCCAATACGGCTGCCATAACCAATCCCGTAAACGGGATGTTGGTCTATGACCTCTCTTCCAACTGTGTCAAGTTTTATGAAAACGGGGTCTGGTCTAACTGTATCAGTACCGGAACTGCTTCGGTAGTTCAGGGTATTCTGGCACAGATAGGTCTTGAAGCGGATAATCCTAATGTGCTGCCTTCTACCGTAACTGCCGTTCAGTTGTCTCAACTGGGTGTTACGGGTGTTACCGCCACCAACATTGGAGCGTATCAGGCTTATATTGATGCCCATCCTGATAACTTCAGTAATCCCGCTACCGTAAGCGAGGTACAGGCTGCCGTAACCGCAGTAAACGCAACGGTAACTTCGGTATTAGCACAGATAGGAAATGAAGGGGACAATCCGAACTCAGTAACTTCGGTAGTAACGGTTGCCCAATTGCAGTCTATCGGGATTACAGGGGTAACCCCTGCCAACATTGGAGCCTATCAGGCCTATATTGATGCGAATCCGGATGCCTTCAGCAACCCGGCTACCATAAGCGAAATACAGACTGCCGTGTCCAATGTCAATACAGCCGTTACCTCAGTACTGACCCAGATTGGTAACGAAGGCGACAGTCCTAATGTGGTTCCATCGGTAGTTACTGTAGCGCAATTACAGTCCATCGGAATCACAGGAATCAATGCTTCAAACATTGGAGCGTATCAGGCTTACATCGATGCGAATCCAAATAACTTCTCTTCACCGGCTTTGCTTTCTGAAGTACAGGCTGCTGTTACCGCAGTGAACACTACTGTAACTTCAGTATTGGCACAAATTGGTAATGAAGGGGACAACCCAAATACTGTTCCTTCGGTAGTAACAGTGGCACAATTGCAGTCCATCGGGATTACGGGTGTAACGGCTGCCAATATCGGAGCTTATCAGGCCTATATTGATGCCAATCCGGATGCCTTCAGCAACCCGGCAACACTTTCTGAAATTCAATCTGCAGTCAATACTGTAAATACGAACGTAACCTCAGTACTGGCGCAGATTGGTAACGAAGGGGATAGCCCTAACGTGATTCCATCAGTAGTTACTGTAGCGCAATTACAGTCTATCGGAATCACAGGGATCAATGCTTCAAACATTGGAGCGTATCAGGCCTATATCGATGCGAATCCAAACAGTTTCTCCTCTCCTGCTCTGCTTTCTGAAGTACAGGCTGCTGTTACTGCAGTGAACTCTAATGTAACTTCGGTACTGACACAGATTGGTAACGAAGGGGACAGTCCTAATACGGTACCTTCAGTAGTGACGGTTGCGCAATTGCAGTCTTTAGGAATTACCGGAATCAACGCTTCTAACATCGGGGCGTATCAGGCTTATATCGATGCCAACCCCAACAGCTTCTCGTCTCCGGCAACATTGTCTGAAGTGCAGTCAGCCGTTACGGCGGTAAACTCAGGCGTAACTTCGGTACTGGCACAGATTGGTAACGAAGGGGACAGTCCTAATACCGTTCCTTCGGTAGTAACGGTAGCGCAGTTGCAGTCTTTAGGAATTACAGGTGTTACTCCGGCAAACATTACAGCGTATCAGGCTTATATTGATGCTTATCCTAATAACTTCAGTAACCCGGCCACGCTTTCGGAAGTACAGACAGCTGTTTCTGCAGTAAACACTTCTGCAGCGACTTCAGGAGGTACAGCTACGGTAAGTGCCTTTGTTTGTAACACGGCTTCTGCCGGTACGCTTACCAAAGGAACTGCTGTGAGCGGTGTAACGCAGACCATTACCGCTACGGTAACTACAGCAGGAACTTACAGCATCACTGCTACAGCTAACGGGGTAACCTTTACCGGTACCGGAACCTTTGCAGGTACAGGTTCACAGGCTATCGTATTGACTGCCAGCGGTACGCCAACCGCAGCCGGAAGCAACAGCTTTACATTAAGCACTACTCCGGGCTGCAGTTTTACACGCAGTACTATTGATGCAGGAAGTGGTGGAACAGCAGCTGTGTCCAGCTGGGATTGTACAGGAACACTAACAGGAGTAGCCGCAGTGGGAGTACCTGTAAGCGGGCTGACTAAAGTGGTAACAGCCACAGTAGGCACAGCGGGTTCTTATAACATTTCGGCTACTGCTAACGGCATTACCTTCTCAGGAAGCGGCACCTTTGCCGGTACAGGAAGCCAGGCTATTACCTTAACGGCAACAGGAACCCCTACTGCAGCAGGCACCAACAGCTTTACCATTAACAGTACACCTAGCTGTAGTTTTAGTGTGACAACTAAGACGTTGAGCAAAGTGGATTATATAGCCGTAGGAAGAGGTGGATCACTGCAGACAATTTCTGCAGGCACTGATATAATTCTGGATGTAAACAATGGTGGTAATATCCCATACAATACATCAACAGGGGTGTTCACGCTAACGGCTGGCAAAACCTATCGCATGACCTTTAATGGATACATGCACAGCCAGAGCCAACAGGATAACGTATTCTTCATAGAATGGGTGGATGCCACCACCAATGCAGCATTGGTAGCTAACGTATCTGCATCTTTCCAATCACAGAGTTCTACAACTGGTAATAATCATGACCATAAGCCAACTTCTGATATTATTTACACACCAGCTACCACCCAAACAGTGAAATTGAGAGTAACCAATGCTGCTCCAACTGGTGTTACAGCTTCTTTGGCTTCCGGTAGTGTAGGAGCCTTAATCCAGGAATTAGGCGTTGTTAATACTGGTAATTCGTTTGCTACAGTAGATTATGTAATGGCTCGTTATGCTGTTGGTAACTTTCAGAGTATAGCTAATGGTGCCACAGATATCAAATTGGATACAAAACAAAGCGGTAACATTCCATATAATACTGCTACTGGGGTATTTTCTCTTACCGCAGGAAAAACGTATCATTTGATATTTGAAGGCAGGTTCATCAATTATGCCAGCAATACTGCTAGTATAGATGTTAATTGGGTAGATGCCACGACGAATGCTGCTTTAGCGGGAATCAATGCCCATAGCTTTCCGGTGACTGGAACTACTCCAAATACAAGTACCTCTTCGGTTGAATATATTTATACCCCTGCCACTAACCAGTCCATTAAGCTAAGGGCATCGTCAACTACTACTGCAGAACTATGGGATGCAGGTGCTTCAATATACCAACTTGGAAATAACAGTAGCTTGAGTACAGTTGCCTATAATACTTCGAATGCGACAGGTAGTATAAATATCCCTACCGGTACCACAGGAGCAGTCATGGTGATGAATAATACGGTGAATGGTAATAATATTACACACAATACAAGCACAGGAACATATACCCTTGAAGCAGGTAAAACCTACCGCTTGACCTTTATTGGAGAATTCAACAATTTTAGTAATGTAACGGGGGGATTTGTAGCTGCAGGATGGGTAGATGGAACTACAGGCGGTTACCTTCAATCTTCCATGAATGCTACTATTGTTCCTATTACTTATACTTCCACAGCTTCACGAAATGGTAATGTTACTACAATATATACACCTACCGTTAACCAGACGGTAAAAGCCGCAGTGACATATAGCGAGAGTGGTACAGCAACATTGTCTACAGGAACAGCCGATAGGGTTGTCATAGAAGAATTGGGTATAAAAGCCAACTAACATCAAAGCCCTACAGCAAATTAAAGGTTTCATATAATCTCTATTTCCGCTTTTCGCAGGCCCTGCCATCCCCGGCGGGGCCACGGAAAGCAACTTAAAAAATATACGGCACGCCAGGCCGGAACTGGTAAAATGACGAATGACGAATGACGAATGACGAATGACGAATGACGAATGACGAATGACGAATTACAAATGACGAAAGTTGAAAGTTGAAAGTTGAATGACAGAATGAAGAAAACACATGATTTGCAAACTTACCCATATCCTTCGTTTGCTGTTGCGACGGCTGCAACGCTGGTATGAAGAAGCAGAATAACAAACAGCAAATAATTAAACTTACAGACTTTGTTTCCGCTTTTCGACAGCCCTGCTTTAGTACTGGGCGGGGCTTCGGGAAGCGAAGAACAATGGGTCATAACAATATATAGAAAGTAGTCAAAATAATTAGTGGCAAAGAAGGAACGGGGTATAATCAGTTTTTCATAAACGTTCCTTTCCTGTGGGGCTGCCTTTTAGGGGGGCAGCTCTTACAGGTGTCCCTAAAAAATACAGTCTTGTGCAGCTCCTAAACAACAATATACACCTCAAACTGCATAAGCTGTGTGCTTCCTGCTTCGTACCCCACCTCCGGGGTACGGACAGTGAGGCAAACCACTCCCCAAAACAGTACAGGGAAAACCAAAAAAAAACAATATAACCTTTAAAATAATCAGACCAAGCCAGGCCACAACATGGCAGACAGAGAAGGATGGTGCAGGTTGACAAAAATAACTATGAAAAAGACCTTAGTAACACTGGCCCTTTTTTTTGTGGCTCTCTGCCGGGCACAGGTGGGCATTGGCACCACTAATCCCGATGTTTCCGCACTGCTCGATATAACGAGCACCGATAAAGGGGTTTTACTGCCACGGATGGTACAGGCACAGCGTACTGCGATAAGCAGCCCTGCTACGGGACTGCTGGTATATCAGACCGATGGCGCATCCGGATGGTGGTACTATAATGGTACCCAATGGATAAGGCTGGCCTTCCAACCGCAGATCAGTACTACTTATGTAGGTTCGGTCAGTGTGGGGGATATAGGAGCCGGAACCAGCATTGCGGCCTTCAGCGGATTTGTTGCTTCTGCCACCAAAACCAATTCAGGATTGACCAGCACTGTTACGGTCACTCACAATTTGGGGCTTACCGGCAATCAGGCCATTCAGGTGACTTATCTAAGTGTTGGCGGAAATCCAAATACGGATAATAATGTTCTTCCGGCCTTTGTTTTCAATGTGACTGCCAACAGTTTTCAGGTCTTTATTGAGGAAACTACCGGAGTTGGTCAGAATATTGGTCTGATGCTCCAACTTGTCAATTATTAGCAGTGCCAGTACGGCAGTGCAGATGAAAGGGATATCGTGCAGTGAGTAAATTATTAATACCATAAATATGAGAATTTATTTTTTAGTTTTTTTATCCGCCTTTACCTTAGGAGTCCAGGCACAGGTGGGCATAGGTACCACTACTCCCGATGCCTCCGCCCTGCTCGAAGTGCAGAGCAGTTCTAAAGGGTTACTGATTCCCCGGGTAACTTTACAGTCCACTACAGATGTTACTACCATCACCTCGCCCGCTACCGGACTGCTGGTGTACAATACTACAGCTCATAATGATGTCCTGACCGGTTTTTATTATTGGGAAGGCAGCTGGAAACCTCTGCTGGCGGCTACTTCAGGAGGTACGGCCTGGGCATTGGGGGGCAACATTGCTTCTTCGGGGAATTTCCTGGGGACTACCAACTACAATCCGCTGAATATAAAAGTCAACAATACGCTGGCGGGAAAAATACATCCCAACGGCGGGATTACTCTGGGTATCAATGCGGCGGCTAATGATAACAACAGCCTGGCCTTAGGGACAAGTGCCACAGCTACCGCCAATGTCGAATCGGTAGCGATTGGTCCTTCGTCTACCTCAGGGGGATATCGTTCTACCGCATTGGGTTATGGGGCTACTGCGGGTGCCAATAATACTTTAGCCGCAGGATATACGGCTTCGGCTTCGGGTTTTCAGTCGCTGGCTTTGGGGATGAACAGTACGGCTTCTCAAAACAATACGGCTGCTGTGGGCTTTGGTGCTACGGCTTCGGCGTATCAGGCTTCGGCTTTTGGCACAGAAGCATCGGCTTCGGGTCAGAGTGCTACTGCTATTGGCTATCAGGCGTCGGCTACTCAGGCGAATTCCATTATTCTGGGAAGTGCTGCGAACGCTTCCAACAAAGTCGGCATTGGTACTAATACTCCTGACGAGCGCCTGCATGTAAACGGTTCTTTTAAACTTACTGACGGCACTCAGGCTAACGGATATGTCCTGACGAGTGATGCTAACGGGAAGGCTTCCTGGCAAAACCCCAGCGGGACTAAAGTGTATGCGGCTCAGTATTACAGTAGTTCCGGCCAAACGATGAATCAGTTTAGCAACATTGCATTGGGTACGTCCATAACGGCTAAAAATGCAACGAATGACAGTGACGGCATCACGGTAAGCAAAGCGGGAACCTATAGGGTTACTTACAGCGTGAGCGTCACAAAAGCATCAGGCGGTACCGTCGATACGGGGTTTCAGCTGTATAAGGATTATTCGACTGCTGTCCCGGGAAGTTACTGTGCTCTGCGTGTGGCTAACAACAGCATTCTTTCTGTAGAAAAAACAATACTGGTAGCTCTCAATGCTTACCAGAAAGTATCTGTAAGACCTACTGTTTCGGACAGCAATATCAGTTACGTTTCTGGTGCTGAGAGCCTTGTGGTGGAACTGGTAGAATAGTATCATTTTTTATCAATCAAAAAAATCATGAACAGCTTTTTTAAATTAACCGTGTTTTTATTTTTTACAGCAATGCCTCAGGCAAAGGCTGCTATTGTGTACCGGGATATTCCTGACGGTATTCCTTCGGGTATCGACTTTAATGCTGACGGGACTAATGAGTTTACTATCTCTAACGATATTTTATCGGGTCAGGGTACGTATATTACGTATAGCTCGCCTTCAAATATTTACTCGCCTTCGAGCAGTCAGTGGGATGTGGCTGCGGCTCTCGATTCCGGTTTTTCCATAGGTCCTTCCGGAAACTGGTTTGGCGCAGTTGACTGCACGGTGACCGGAAACTCCAGTCCTACTTCTTTTCCGCTGAATACTGATAAATATTTAGGTTTTAAAATCAACCTGAGCGGAACGGTTTATTATGGCTGGGCACGGGTGTATGTGACTACTTTAGGCACAGGGCCTATGGGAACGACTTATAAGGTAACTTATAAGGATTATGCTTATGAAAACACGCCTAATACTGCCATTACTGCGGGAGCGGGGATTTTGAACCGGGAGGAGCATTCTTTTTTCCCGGGTGTTACCTTATTCCCTAATCCTACTTCCCATCATTTGATTGTGGATCATCCTAAAGAGCAGGGCGCTGCATTCGGGTACCGTATCCTTGACAGCGGCGGGAGGTTATTGTGGGAAGGCGAATCGGTTTTTGGCAACCCGGTTGATTGCTCTATGCTAAAGCCGGGAGCTTATTTTATAAGTCTGGAGCATGAGGGAAGCTTTTGGTCAAAATCATTTTTAAAGACGGACTGAACCGTACCGCAATGCATTCATCTGAAATTATACCTTATAGCATGACAAAACAAAAACACACAACTGAATTAGTAGTATTCGAAAACAGTATAGGATTTATAAAAGAACATCATTTTTCCATAAACGGTATGAAGCCTGAGGAAATCCCTCTTGAAGATGTGGTTTTTATAGAGCTAAGGGAGAAATACAATTTTACGCTCAACCGGATTATCGGTGTGGTTGCGGGGTGCATACTGCTATACGGGCTTATTCTTCATTTTTCATCCCTAATAAGTTTATTGGGCTTTATTCTGCTTTGTGTTTCGTTATTCCTGAAACGAAAGGAGTA
The DNA here is from genome assembly GCA_945957245.1 of uncultured Flavobacterium sp. Classification (GTDB taxonomy): domain Bacteria; phylum Bacteroidota; class Bacteroidia; order Flavobacteriales; family Flavobacteriaceae; genus Flavobacterium. The sequence continues at coordinate 20,416 of CAMFLD010000005.1, forward strand.
TTTTATACAGGTAACCTTCAGGGCCATCGAGGTGTCTTTTTCGAGGGTCAAAAAAAATGAAAAAGAGGAAGCAGACGCTTTTATTGAAAAATTCTACGAATACAAGTCTTTACTCAAGAAACCGTAAATGCACTCTTTATGAATAGATCTTATAAAATTTATATTCTGGGAAGCATTCCTCCTATTATTTCCAACAACGATATCATAAAGTTTAAAAAGGCAGTGTCACAGTTGCAGCCTTTGAATGTGGTGGTGATAAACCCAATGAAGCATATAACAGATACTGAACTCAGCAGGAATGAAGCTTTTAGAAAAAACATCCATGAGTTGGTGGATGCAAATGCGGTATACTTATTAGTAGAACCGGATGAGTTTTATCTGAATTCCGTCGAATTAAAGCTCGCTTTCACCCTCAACCTGACGGTGATTCATCAGCCTAATGAGCTGAAGGCGAAGATGTAGATGTGGGATGTTGGATGTTGGATGATGGATGAGGGGTGTTGGATGTTGGAAAATAGAGAATAGAGAATAGAGAATAGAATATAGATGAGGGATGTAAACGACTTTAATTCGTAATTCGTAATTCTTAATTCTACACCTTTTTGCATTGTTTTATTATGAATTTTAAATTCTAAATTTTGAATGGCTTAAGGCGACTTTAATTCGTAATTCGTAATTCTTAATTCTGCACCTTTTTGCTTTGTTTTATTATGAATTTTAAATTCTAAATTTTAAATGGCTTAAGGCGACTTTAATTCGTAATTCGTAATTCCAAATTTCTATTCTCTATTCTCTATTTTCTTGCTTCTTGCTTCTTGCCTCTTGCCTCTTGCCTCTTGCCTCTTGCTT
>CAMFLD010000006.1 GCA_945957245.1 uncultured Flavobacterium sp.
ACCTTCCTTTCCTTTAAACTTATCCATAAGTCGGTCCGGGTTGATAATTCGTGTGGTGAATCCAAGCACTTTCCCTAAAATAGTCCCTTCAAAAATGGATTTACCCAAACCAACCAATACCAAATCGTATTTCCCCTGATAGGCAATATCAGTAATATCGGTCTCCATATCATTGGTAGCCTTGAAGATAGTAGTAATTTTTTGGTCCAATTTTTTAGATTCCTTTACTATCGGTTCGAAAGTGAGGGTTTCATATTCCTGAAGGTTGTAAGCATGCATTTCATCACTGACTGTAAGGTGCATCGCTGTAATATTGGATGAGTCATTCTGCCTTTTAACCAAACTATTTGCCAATCGTAATAGTGATTTTCCTTTTTCATTATTCCCAAATGAAATCAGGATGTTGAAATCGGAACTTTTCTTAACTTCTGAAGGAATGATAACATCTTTGGTTTTGAATATGAAATTGATGATATCCAAAGCCGGCCCTGTCATGAATGTAGTAACCAATGCCATGATAACCATCATTGTAAATACTTTTGGTGAAAGTACGCCCAATTCATAACCAATATTCAATACAACCAATTCCATCAAACCTCTGGTATTCATCAATGCACCGATGGTTAAACTGTCACGCCAGTTTTGTCCAACAAATTTTGCTGCGAGTGCACTTCCGAAGAATTTCCCAACTACCGCCACAAGGATTATAAACCCTGTTACTTTCCACAAATAAGGCTCATTCAGCAATCCGATTTCGGTACGCAATCCCGTAAAAACAAAGAACAAAGGAAGGAATAGAATTACCGAAATATCCTCTACTTTTTCGATAAAGATATTCCTGAATTTAGCAATATCAGGCATAATGGCTCCTACCATAAAAGCCCCAAACAGGGCATGAATACCAATGACCTCGGTTAGGTAAGACGATACGATAAGTGTCAGGAAAAATATGGCTACAACTGATTTTTTAAGGTTGGCTTTTTTAGCATAAAGATCACCGATACGCTTTAAAAACGGTTTCACTACAAAAAGCATCAAAAGCACATAACAGATTGCTAATCCGATTACATAAAGAGAACTGACAAAACTACCTGCTTTTACAATGGCTATTACAGCCGCAAGAATACACCAGGCAGTGATATCATCGGCTGCCGCACAAGTAATCACAATGGTTCCAAGCCTTGTTTTATGGATTCCTCTTTCCTGCACAATCCGAGCCAAAACCGGAAAAGCCGTAATACTCATGGCAATCCCCATGAAGAGACTAAACGAAAGGAATTCTACTCCGGCCGGAGCAAACTGATGATAGATGAAATAAGACAATCCGATACCTAATGCAAATGGGATCACAATACTGGCATGACTGATTACGACCGCTTCATTGGCTTTATTTTTTAAGACTTTCAAATCCAGTTCCATTCCAATAACAAACATGAAAAGTATCAGTCCAATCTGGCTCAAAAGTTGAAGATTTCCAAGAGAATCAACCGGAAAAAGTGATTCTTTCATGTCATGGAAATACAACCCAAATAGTGATGGCCCAAGTACGATTCCTGCTATAATTTCGCCTATAACCGAAGGTTGTCCAATTTTTCTGAAAACCCATCCAAAAATACGGGCTACCATTACAATCGTAATGATTTGAAACAACAACAACGCCAGAGGATGCTGTAAATTATGGAATAAAGACGAGAGGAACTGAACCCATTGACTGTCGGTTGAAGATGGAGACACGATTTTACGCCCTACCTCCAAAAGCCTTCCTTGTTCCAAGGTCCAATACATTAGGGTTGTGAATCCCCCAATGATAAAAAAATAGAATAAAGTGTTTTTTAAATTCCTCATCGAAGTGCGGTATAGTTGTGCTTACAAATATGGCAAAAACAAGCTAATTTTTTTAATTTTTTTTAACCTATTAACAATTATTTAAAAACGAGGTTTTGTAACGGTAAAAAATACGTAAATCTTTTGCAAAACACTTCCCTGTTTTGCTTGTTTTATTTACCTTTGCAACCGTTTTTACATTAAAATGAAGAAGAAAATAACAGCCGGTTTTTGGGAATTCCTCGCAGGAATAATGCTGAGAAACAGAATAGCGATTAGCGTTGGAATTGTCCTGTTGACCATTTTTTTGGCTATGCAGTGGAAAAATGTAGGCATGACTTACAATGAAGCCAATCTTTTACCCAAAAATCATCAGGCTAACAAAGACTACACCCAGTTCCTCAATGTTTTCGGAGAAGAAGGAAACCTTGTAGTAATCGGGTTCAAGGACAATACTTTTTTTACTCCAAAAGCTTATAAAGCATGGAATGAAATGATGACCAACCTGAAATCCCACAAGGAAGTGGAGTTGGTTGTTTCACTAAACGATTTAAAGAAACTACAGAAAAACGATACGCTTGAAAAGTTTGAGTTGGTTCCACTTGTCAATCAGGCAAAAACAACTGATCCGGCTTATCTGAAGGAAGTCCAAAGGCAGCTTTTTAATGATTTGCCTTTTTACGAAGGCTTGCTGTTCAATAAAAAATCAGGAAGTATCCGGGCGGCGATTTATATCAATAAAAAAGTGGTAAACTCGCCACTTCGTAAAGACTTTATATTAAAAGTATTGGTTCCCGAAGTTGAGAAATTTAAGGCGGCAACCAAAATCAACCTTAAGGTTTCCGGAATGCCTTACATCAGGACAATCAATACTGAGAACATGAAAGGTGAAATCGGGCTGTTTATTGGCGCTGCATTATTCATCACTTCACTGATTTTCTTCTTGTTTTTCCGTTCGCACAGAGCAACCTTTATTTCCATCTGTATTTTGATTGTTGGAGTGATGTGGTCGTTTGGTACTCTGGGCTTATTTCATTACAAAATCACAATCCTTACGGCTATCATTCCGCCATTAATTATTGTAATTGGGATTACCAACTGCATTTTTCTAATCAACAAATACCAACAGGAAATCCGAATTCACCGCAATCAGGCCAAGGCATTACAAAGAGTGATTTCAAAAATTGGAGTTTCCACGCTGATGACCAATCTAACCACTGCCATTGGATTTGCTACGTTTATGATTACGGGGAATGATTTGCTTTATGAATTTGGGCTTGTAACTTCTATCAATGTTATTACTGTTTACCTGCTTACACTTATGGTGGTGCCGATTGTATACAGTTTTATGCCATTACCAAAGGAAAAACACTTAAACCATTTAAGCAAAAACTACCTTTCTTCTATCCTGAATTGGGTTGAAAGACATGTTAAATACAAGCGAAACCTTATTTACAGCATCTATGGATTACTGCTGATTTTCAGTGTTATTGGTGTTTCGCAGATGAAAGTATCGGGAAGTTTGATTGGCGAAATGCCCAAAAGCGCTTCATTTTACAAAGATATTCTGTTCTTTGAAAAAGAATTCAACGGTGTAATGCCATTGGAAATCATGATTGACACCAAACGCAAAAAAGGGGTAATGAAGTCGTCAACCCTGCGTAAAATGGATGAACTTCAAAAAACAATTGACAGTATCCCTGAATTGTCGAAACCGGTCTCTATAGTAAATTTGGTTAAATATTCAAAACAGGCTTTCTATAACGGGAATCCTGAGTACTATGACCTGCCGTCATCACAAGAACAGGCCTTTATCCTTTCTTATGCTAAAAATGCAACTAAAGGCGCCAAAGACAACATCATGAAAAGCTATGTGGACAAAACGGGACAATATGCCCGCATTACCACTTTCATGAAAGACATTGGAACCGAGGAAATGGCTAAAATCGAGCAAAGGCTGCATAAAAGAATCAATACCATTTTCCCAAGCGATCGTTATCAGGTTACCCTTACCGGAAAAGCATTGGTATTCCAAAAAGGAACTACTTATCTTGTGGGCAATCTGGTTGAATCGTTAATATTTGCGATATTATTGATTGCTTTGCTGATGGCATACATGTTCCGTTCCTGGAAAATGATTTTTGCTTCGGTAACAACCAATATTCTGCCGCTTTGCATCACATCAGGACTGATGGGCTATTTTGGCATTCCGTTAAAACCATCAACAATTTTGGTATTCAGCATCGCCTTTGGAATATCGGTTGATAATGCCATACAGTTTATGGCCAAATACCGTCACGACTTAATCCAAAATGGCGGCAAAATACAGAAAGCCGTTATCAGTGCGCTACATGAAACGGGCGTAAGCACATTTTATACTTCTGTGGTATTGATTTTCGGATTTGCTATTTTTACACTGTCAAGTTTTGGCGGCACAATTGCCCTAGGTGGATTAATCTCGGTTACACTGACATTTGCCATGTTTGCTAATCTGGTAGTACTTCCTGCCCTGGTATTAACTACAGAAGGCTGGAGCGGTAAAAAGAAGCTTACTAAAAAGGAACTGACAGAAGAAGAATCGGGAATCAATATTTACAGGGATAATAACGAGAAAATCGAAGAAGATTCAGAAGAACAGAAATAATATATATTTGCAATCAAAATAAGGCATTTACATTGATGCCTGAAGTTTAAAATCTGATATTAAATGAAACATACAAAGGTTAAAGACTTACTGAACAGTGAAGTAACAATTCCGGAGGTAAATGCAAAAGGCTGGGTAAGAACTTTTAGAAACAATCAATTCATTGCGTTGAACGATGGTTCGACTATCAATAATATTCAGTGTGTAGTAGATTTTGAAAACACACCTGAGGAAACATTAAAAAGAATTACAACCGGAGCAGCTATTTCGGTTACAGGTTCGTTAGTTGAAAGCCAGGGTGCCGGTCAGAAATATGAAATTCAGGTTTCAAAACTTGAAATTCTTGGTGATTCTGATGCGGAAAAATTCCCAATGCAACCTAAAAAACACTCATTGGAATTCCTACGTGAGAATGCCCATTTAAGAGTTCGTACCAATGCATTTGGAGCTATTATGAGAGTACGCTCGGTTTTGGCGCATGCAGTACACACTTATTTTCAGGAGAAAGGTTTTGTTTATGTAAATACGCCTGTAATTACAGGAGCTGACGCTGAAGGAGCCGGAGAAATGTTTCAGGTAACTTCATTACCATTGGATAATCTGCCAAGAACAGAAGAAGGAAATATCGATTACAAAAAAGATTTCTTCGGAAAGCATACCAATCTAACCGTTTCAGGACAGTTAGAAGGAGAAACTTTTGCTATGGCGCTTGGTCAGATTTACACATTTGGACCAACCTTCCGTGCGGAAAATTCAAATACTTCCCGTCACCTTGCCGAATTCTGGATGATTGAACCGGAAGTAGCTTTCAATGATTTGGATGACAATATGGATTTGGCTGAAGATTTCATCCGCTTTGTAATTAAATATACTATGGACAAATGTCCGGAAGACCTAAAGTTCCTTGAAAGCCGTCTTTTAGATGAAGAAAAATCAAAACCACAGGCTGAAAGAAGCGAAATGTCGTTACTGGAAAAACTGAACTTCGTTCTGGAAAACAATTTCAAACGTGTTTCCTATACTGAAGCTATTGATATCCTGAGAGATTCCACACCAAACAAAAAGAAAAAATTCCAATACATCATCAACGAATGGGGCGCTGACTTACAGTCGGAACACGAGAGATATTTAGTAGAAAAACATTTTAAATGCCCTGTAATCTTGTTTGATTATCCAGCCAATATCAAAGCATTCTACATGCGTCTGAATGAAGACGGAAAAACGGTACGTGCGATGGATATTCTATTCCCTGGAATTGGAGAAATAGTGGGAGGTTCACAAAGAGAAGAGCGCTATGATGTACTGGTTGAAAAAATGAAAGCGCTTGGTATTGATGAAGAAGAACTTTGGTGGTACCTTGATACCCGTAGATTTGGTTCAGCAGTACACTCGGGCTTCGGATTAGGTTTTGAAAGATTGGTATTGTTCGTAACCGGAATGAGTAACATCCGTGATGTGATTCCGTTCCCAAGAACGCCACAAAACGCTGAATTTTAATTTTGAGTTGCAAAGTTACAAAGTAGCAGAGTTGCAAAGTTTGTAACTTTATAATTCAAATATTTGAATAATTTTAATCCATAAAATAAGAGTAAAAGCATAGTCATTTGTGGCTTTGCAACTCTGAAACTCAAAAAATGTTAAAGCAATTTTTAAATCTAAAATTATCGCAAAAGCTATCGCCTCAGCAGATACAACTGATGAAGCTGATACAACTGCCTACTCAGGCTTTTGAGCAGAGACTCAAAGAAGAGTTGGTAGAAAATCCTGCACTGGAAAGCGGTAAGGAAGAAGAGGAGCTTTACGAAAAGGACGAGTTTGACAATAATGATGATTACGATGATTATGACGGAGGCGAAAGCATTGATGCGGATGAAATCAATATTGATGAATACCTGAGCAACGATGAAACCCCCGATTATAAACTGCAGGCTAACAACTATAGTGATGAAGAAGAGCGTGAAACGCCTTTTGCAGCAGCTGTAAGCTTCCATCAGGATTTAATTAACCAGCTCAACACCTTCCTGCTTACCGAACAGGAACGCGAAATTGCCGAGTTCCTCATCGGAAGTATTGATGACGATGGTTATTTAAGACGTGATGTACAGGATATTGTAGATGACATGGCATTTACCCAAGCCATTTACACGGATGAAAAAACGGTGGAGCGCATGCTTCATATCATTCATGATTTGGAGCCTGCTGGCGTTGGAGCCAGAAACCTGCACGAATGCCTTCTTTTGCAATTGCGTCATAAGACTCCAACCGAATCGGTAGAATTAGCTATCAACATTATCGAAAATGAATTTGATGCTTTTACTAAGAAGCATTACGAAAAGTTGATGACTGCTTTTGAAGTTTCAAAAGAACAGCTTAAAAAAGCTATTGAGGAAATAGAGAAATTGAACCCAAAGCCGGGCGGTGCCTTTGACAGTAGCACTCGGGTGGTAGAACAGATTGTCCCTGATTTCGCAATCAGAATTGTAGATGGTGAACTGGAGCTTTCGCTTAACGGAAGAAATGCACCTACCCTGCATGTTTCGAAAGATTATCAAGAAATGCTGCAAACCTACAAAGAGTCAAAAGATAAATCGAATGCACAAAAAGACGCCGTTCAGTTTATCAAACAAAAACTGGATTCGGCCAAATGGTTTATAGACGCCATAAGACAGCGGCAGGAAACATTATACGTTACCATGAATGCCATTATGCATTTCCAGCGTGAATATTTCCTTGATGGTGATGAGACCAAACTCAAACCGATGATTCTGAAAGATGTTGCCGATATGGTTGGTCTGGATATTTCAACGGTGTCCCGTGTAGCCAACAGCAAGTATGTTGAAACACCTTATGGTACAAAATTAATCAAAGAGTTTTTCTCTGAAGCAATGAAAAATGATCAGGGAGAAGATGTTTCAACACTTGAAATCAAGAAAATACTCAAAACCATTATTGAGGAAGAGGACAAAAGCAAACCGTTACCAGACGATCAGCTTGCCGATATCCTTAAGGAAAAAGGCTATCCAATTGCCCGCAGGACTATCGCTAAATACCGTGATCTGCTTGACATTCCTGTGGCCAGAATGAGGAAGAAGATTTAAAAAGCGACTGTTTTGAAAAAAATACTTCCTTTTTTTTCGTATTTATTCCATCCTATTTTCATTCCGCTTTTAGGAACCTTTTTTTATGTTTTGCTGGATAACCATTACTTCAGTTTGATACAATGCGTTATTCTTTTTTTGCAGATTATTATCATTACCATCTTCCTGCCCATTACCTTTTTCTACCTGCTACGAACCTTTGGGAAAGTTGATACCGTAATGCTTTCTGATATTTCGCAACGAAAGATTCCTTTGTTGCTGCAAATCATGTTATTTTCAGTTTTGATATATAAAAACATTACTGCCGAATTATTCCACGGACTTTATTTCTTTTTCCTAGGAGGTATTTTTAGCACTGCTATTGCTTTTTTACTGCTGTATGCAAAGGCTAAGGCAAGTATCCATATGATTGGAATGAGTTCACTTACAGTATTCCTAATAGGATTAAGTATTCATAATCAAATAAATACAATTCACACGGTTGCTTTTCTCATTATCATGAATGGTGTAGTAGCTTCATCCCGATTGGTCATGAAAGCCCATACAAACAAAGAACTACTATTGGGTTTTCTATGTGGTACTATTCCACAGGGAATTCTGCTTTATTTTTGGCTATAAAATGTAAAACATCAGGCCAAAATTTGTGGTATTCATATCGATGGACTGATTATCAATTTTTGCCGAAGATTTCAAAAGTGGATTGAGTCCGTAATAGGCATAAAAATTCCAGGTATTCCAACCGGCCGCTACATAAACTCCATAATGGAATTGATTAAAATCCTTGTTATTGGACATCTTGAAGCTGTCCACTGAAGTTTGCGATTTATATTGATTGTAAAAGAGGTAACTCAATTTGATTCCTGTATAAATCCTCCAGAAAATATGGCTGTCCGGCTTTGAATCACGCCAGCGGAATTCGATAGGTAAATCAACGTAATGAAGGGAAAGCCTATTCTTGGACACGGAAACATCAGCATCAAAAATCTTATATTCGTTAACTCCACCCAGATCTCTAATAGATAAATTCTGATTATAAATCCCCAACGAATAGCCTAATCCTGCAGCAATAGATACGGTTCTCTTTTTATTTACAGGCATATCCCTTAAAAATCCAAAGCCCAAACCTGGCGACAGTTTATTTTGGGTTATACCGTCAGGACGTCTTTGAAGCGCATTATAGGTAATATTAAAATAAAACTGATCTTCACGGTAAAGTGAATCTATAGCATCAAACTGAATTTCATCCTTAACGACTTCTTTTTTAACTTCAGTTTCCTGTGCATAACTGTTCAGCATTGCAAATAATGTCAGGATGAAAAGATAGATTCGCATAAAAATGATTTAAAATCCTTAGAGCGAAAGTACATCTTTTCGGTTGAATAAACAAAATGGGGAGTGGTTTGGGAATCGCCTCAAAAACTTAGAAAAGCGGGATTACCTGCGGTGAGCCCAAAAGGGAACTGTATCAAACACTAAGAATTCTTTGGCAAGAAGCTATCCATCCTAAAATAAACTCAATTAATGTATACATGAATTTTGACAGAATGAAAAACAAAACAATTAGTTGATATAAAATTCCAATTTCAATGGTGTTAAGATTTTATAAAGATTCCTTTTAAAATAATTAAGTTATGATTTTGACAATAAGTAAATGCGTAATTTTGTAGTATAAATTCTGTATACTTTGAAAAATGTCTTAATCATTGACGATGAAGAAAAACTTCGCGGCCTTTTAGCCCGTATCATCAAATCTGAAGGATTTGATGTGCTGGAAGCACCAGACTTGAGATCTGGTTTTAAAAAATTGGAACAAAATGATCTTGATGTTGTCCTTTGTGATGTAAAACTTCCTGATGGTAATGGTGTAGAATTCGTGGAAAAGTTAAAGACCACATTTCCATCTGTCGAAGTTATTTTACTGACAGCTTTTGGTAAAATTTCCGATGGCGTACAAGCTATCAAAAATGGAGCTTTTGATTATATTGTTAAAGGTGATGATAACGACAAAATAATTCCATTGCTTTACAAAGCTTTGGACAAAGCACAGTTGCAGAAAAAAGTCAAACAACTCGAAAAACGCATCTCCGATAAATATTCATTCGATACAATTATTGGGAAGTCAAAAGGGATTGAACAAGCTATTGAATTAGCAAAAAAAGTAGCCAAAACAGATTCAACTGTTCTGCTGACTGGTGAAACCGGGACCGGTAAAGAAGTTTTTGCTCAGGCCATCCACGAAAACAGCAACCGTGCAGGAAAATCATTTGTGGCACTTAACTGTAGTACCTTTAGCAAGGATATTCTCGAAAGCGAATTATTTGGCCACAAGCAAGGGGCTTTCACTGGTGCTACAAAAGATAAAAAAGGTTTTATTGAAGAAGCCAATGGAGGGACACTATTTTTGGATGAAATTGGCGAAATGCCTTTGGAGTTGCAAGCTAAATTATTACGTGTTTTAGAAACTAACGAATACATCCAGATTGGTGATACTTTGCCAAAGAAATCCAATTTCCGATTAATAACAGCAACCAATAGGGATTTAAAAGCCGAAAGTGAAGAACACCGTTTTCGTTCTGATCTCTATTTTAGATTGAATATTTTTGAAATCAATATACCGGCATTACGAGAAAGAGTAAAAGACATCGCTCCCCTGGTTCAACATTTTGTAGCGCAGTTTTCTTCGGCTATTAATAAAAGGACTTTAAAGATTGAAGAGGGATTTCTCGCTAAACTGGAAAGTTATCCATGGCCCGGAAATGTACGAGAACTAAAAAATATTATCGAGAGAGCTGTGATTTTATCTAATGATGATGTATTGTCTATAGACTTATTGCCTTACGAAATTCAGCATCAATCAACACATAGTAAATCATTATCAGCTTTTTCGATGGAAAGTATTGAAAAACTGCACATTCAAAAAGTACTGAACTACACTAAGGGAAATAAAGCTGAAACTGCCCGTTTGCTTGAAATTGGGATTGCGACTTTGTATAGAAAACTGGAAGAATATAATATTCAGTAACATCCTTATCATTTTAATAAAAGCCTATCATTTTGATAGGCTTTTTTTGTGGCACATATATTCGTTAATTAACATAAACAACTAATAATCATAACCTTGTTTTTTTATTAGGTTTTGTGGCATATATATTGGCGTAGGGTAGCGAACTAATAAATTTCATTACAATGAAAAATAAAATCAACACCATTTATGTCCAGGCAGAACGTTTTGCAGAGATTACCAAAAAAGCTATTGCTTCAGGAAACATCTCAAGAGCTAAAAAATTGTTAGATAAAGCTGAACAGTTGTTAACCACAGGTACCAACGAAACAAAAACTCTAATCTCAGACATTTATGTTCATTCCGTTTCCACATTCATGGAAATCCGTAGATGCAGCATTTCAAATTTATTTCCAAATGGGTTAAGACACGAATACCTTAAACAGATTAATGCCACTTCAGTATAAATTTTTACGATATGATAAGTACCATTCTTTTACTCACTTTAGCAGGATTCCTTTTTGCGATTTGTTTTAAAACTGTTGATTTTTTTGAAAAAATATAAATTATGACTGCATTATTTATCGTTGCCCTTGCCGTTTTTGGCTACTTGGTTTATGTATTAATCAAACCAGAAAAATTTTAGAATGAATAAGGCTAAAATTAAAGAAATCATAGTTGTAATATGTGCTTGGTTAGTGGCATTTGCACTAGTATTCCTTGTTTTTTTTAAAGCCAAATTGTTATTAAATATTAAATAATTATTTATGAATACAGAAATATTTGGGGTTGTAATAGTTTTTCTCCTGACCATTGTTTTAGCTATTCCTGTTGGGAAGTATATCGCTAAAGTTTATTTAGGAGATAAAACCTTATTAGACCCCGTTTTTAACCCCATTGAAAAGTTTATTTTTAAAATAAGCGGAATCAACAACGAGGAAGAAATGAATTGGAAACAACATTTAAAAGCTCTTTTGAGTGTAAATGTTGTTTGGTTCATTCTTTGCTTTTTTGTTTTAATATCTCAAGGTAGCCTTCCTTTAAATCCTGATTCTAATCCGTCAATGAGTCCGGATTTAGCTTTTAACACAGCTATATCATTTATAGTAAATTGTAATTTACAACATTATTCAGGCGAAACCGGATTGTCTTATTTGGGGCAAATGATGTTAATGTTTTTGCAATTTGTATCAGCAGGGGCAGGAATGGCTGCCGCCGCAATGGTGTTTAATGCTATGAGAGAGCGAACTACGGAACACTTAGGTAATTTTTACAATTATTTTATTAAGAGCTGTACCCGTATTCTATTGCCGCTTTCGGCAATAGTAGCTGTTGTGCTTATTTTTAGCGGTACTCCAATGACTTTTGAAGGAAAGGATAAAATTACCACTTTACAGGGAAATCATATAGAGGTTTCAAGGGGTCCGGCTGCTGCGTTTATTGGGATTAAACATATAGGAACCAATGGTGGTGGTTTTTTTGGAGCTAATTCTGCTCATCCGCTTGAAAACCCGACCTATTTTACTGATGCCGTTGAACTTTGGGCGCAACTAATTATTCCGTTTGCCATGATTTTTGCTTTGGGATTTTATCTTAAAAAACGCAAATTCTCTTATATCGTTTTTGGTGTTATGACTATTGGCTTCCTGCTTTTGGTAATACCAACTATTAATGCAGAGATTGCCGGAAATCCGGCTATTGCCAAAATGGGAATTAATCAGGCAGCCGGAGCTATGGAAGGAAAAGAGGTTCGCTTTGGAACTGCTGTTTCAGGTTTTTGGAGTATTGCCACCACTGTGATTTCAACGGGTTCTGTTAATAGTATGCATGATAGTACCATGCCTGTTTCGGGAGCCATGCAATTATTATCTATGATGGTCAATGCCTTCTATGGTGGTTGCGGCGTTGGTTGGCTGAACTTTTATATTTTCATCATTTTAGCTGTATTTATATCAGGATTAATGGTTGGACGAACCCCAGAGTTTTTAGGAAAGAAAATAGAAGCCCGGGAAGTTAAAATTGCTGCATTTATAGCGATACTTCATCCTTTATTGATTTTAGCCGGAACTGCCTTGGCATCTTATTTTGCTGCCCACGATACTCCAATGGGTTATTGGTTTAACGGAAATGCCACCGGTTGGTTAAATAATCCGGGGCATCATGGTTTTTCGGAAATGTTATATGAGTATACTTCAAGTGCGGCAAACAATGGTTCAGGATTTGAAGGATTAGGTGATAATAATCCGTTTTGGAATATCACTACCGGTATTGTATTGTTACTTGGTCGTTTCTTACCTATAATTGGACCATTGGCTATAGCCGGACTCTTAGCCAATAAAAAATACATCCCGGAAAGTGCCGGAACCCTTAAAACCGACACTACCATTTTTGGAGTAATGGTTTTTGCTGTTATTGCCATCATTGCTGCTTTATCCTTCTTCCCTGCTTTAGCGTTGGGACCATTGGCAGAATATTTTACCTTAAAATAATTAATCAAAATGACTAAAAATAATTCCAATTCATTATTTGAGAAAAAGCAAGTAAAAGAAGCTTTCGTGCAATCTTTTGTGAAGCTTAATCCTAAAGTAATGTTCAAAAACCCGGTAATGTTTACCGTAGAAATAGGTACTGCCATTATGCTCATAGTGTGTGTAGCCATATTGATGGGTGCCCAAGATCAAGGTAGCTTTCTTTATAATTTTATAGTATTCTTAATTTTATTTGCTACTCTATTGTTTGCCAATTTTGCTGAGGCCATTGCAGAAGCCAGAGGGAAAGCACAAGCAGACAGTCTGCGAAAAACGAGAGAAGAAACCCCTGCCAAAAAAGTTTCGGAACCAGGAAAAATTTATGCTGATGAAATAGTTATGGTTTCTTCTTCGCAATTGAAAAAAGGAGATCTGTTCTTTTGTGAAGCCGGTGATATCATCCCAACTGACGGAGAAATTGTTGAGGGTTTAGCCACTATTGACGAGAGTGCCATTACCGGAGAAAGTGCACCTGTAATACGTGAAGCCGGTGGCGATAAAAGCTCTGTTACCGGTGGGACAAAAGTATTGAGTGACCGAATCACTGTTAAAGTTACTACTGAACCCGGAGAAAGCTTTTTGGATAAAATGATTGCTTTGGTAGAAGGAGCTTCACGCCAAAAAACGCCGAATGAAATTGCCTTAACTATATTGTTGGCCGCTTTTACTTTAATCTTTGTAATTGTTTGTGTTACCCTAAAACCTTTTGCAGATTATGCTAATGCACCCATTACTATTGCGGCATTTATATCCCTTTTTGTTTGTTTAATCCCAACGACCATTGGCGGACTATTATCTGCCATTGGTATAGCGGGTATGGACAGAGCTTTACGTGCCAATGTCATTACAAAATCGGGAAAAGCAGTAGAAACTGCAGGTGATATTGACGTTTTGTTATTAGATAAAACAGGAACTATTACTATCGGGAACCGAAAAGCCACCAATTTTTACCCTGCAAAGGGAATTTCTCAGGAAGATTTTGTTAAATCGGCTGTTTTAAGCTCTTTAGCTGATGATACACCTGAAGGTAAAAGTATAGTGGAACTAGCCGGAACAGAAATAGCTAAAAAATTATCTATTGAAGGAGCTACTTTAATCAAATTTACCGCAGAAACCAGAACCAGTGGTGTTGTGCTTAAAGATGGAACCAATATTCGGAAAGGGGCTCAGGATGCTGCCAAAAGCATAGCTGAACAAGCCGGTAATACATTTCCGGAAGATATTGCAGCCCAAGTAGTAACCATTTCTTCTAATGGAGGTACTCCTTTGGTTGTCATAAAAAATGGTGTTGTTCAAGGAGTAATTGAATTGCAGGACATTATCAAAACCGGAATGAAAGAGCGTTTTGAACGACTTAGAAAAATGGGAGTTAAAACCGTTATGGTAACCGGAGATAATCCTCTTACAGCTAAATTCATTGCAGAAAAAGCCGGAGTTGATGATTTTATTGCTGAGGCTAAACCCGAAGATAAAATGAATTACATCAAAGCTGAGCAACAAAGTGGAAAACTTGTTGCCATGATGGGTGACGGAACCAATGATGCTCCGGCATTAGCCCAAGCAGATGTTGGCGTAGCGATGAACAGCGGAACACAAGCCGCTAAAGAAGCAGGGAACATGGTTGATTTGGATAACGACCCAACCAAACTTATTGAAATAGTCGAAATAGGAAAGCAATTATTAATGACAAGAGGAACACTTACTACGTTTTCGATTGCTAATGATGTGGCTAAATATTTTGCCATAGTTCCAGCACTTTTTATTGCTTCTATTCCCGCATTACAAGGATTGAATATCATGCATTTGCATAGTCCTGAAAGTGCCATTTTATCAGCGGTAATCTTTAACGCCATTATAATCCCTATACTGATTCCATTGGCTTTACGAGGGGTTGACTACAAGCCAATTGGCGCCAGTGCCATTTTAAGAAGAAATCTTTTGATATATGGTTTAGGAGGAATTATAGTTCCATTTATTGGCATTAAGTTGATAGATTTATTAGTATCACTATTTATATAAATAAGACCATGAAAAAAATAATATCAATTGTAACTTTTACAATTTTAACAGTGATTTTGTTTGGAGCCATTTATCCATTAGTCATATGGGGAATAGCACAGTTTGCTCCTAACCAAGGAAAAGGGGAAACCATTTCAGTAAACGGGAAAGTGGTCGGGTATCAGAAAATCGGACAAAAGTTTGATAAAGCCAATTATTTCTGGGGAAGACCTTCGGCTGTGGATTATAATGCAGCCGGTAGTGCCGGTAGTAACAAAGGCCCAAGTAATAAAGAATATTTGGATTTGGTTCAAAAAAGAATTGACACCTTTTTGATAGCCCATCCTTATCTTAAAAAATCAGACATTCCTGCCGATATGGTTACTGCTTCCGGAAGCGGATTAGATCCTAATATTTCACCTCAAGGTGCTTTGATACAGGTAAAACGAGTAGCAACTGTCAGAAACTTGCCGATAGAAAAAGTAAAAGCACTGGTGGAAAGTAAAATTTATAATCCAACGATAGGTCCATCGACCGTTAATGTTTTAGAGTTGAATGTAGCTCTTGACGAATTAAAGTAAAAACAATCTAACCTATATTAAATCGAATTAAAATGAAAAAAGCAGTACCCATATTGTTGATGTTAGTGTCAACAATGAATTTATTTGCGCAAGAAAAAGAAAAGCAAGATACAACAGCAGTCAAAATTCCATTTGACGGGATGGATATGACCTGGCAAAACGGCTCTGACCGAAGAACATCACCTCCGGTTTTGACCACAAAATATTTTACCGGAAGTGTGATGGTTGATATAAATTATACACACTCATTTAATAACCCTAATGATAATACGGTAGTGGGTTCTACTGCGTTGGCAAGAAACAATGAATTTCAGGTTTCGAGCGCCAATATTGGAGGGGATTTTTACTATGAAGGAGCCCGAGGCAGAATCATGACACAATTTGGCACCCGATCTACAGTGGTACCCCGTAATGATTATAGTGTTTACAGAGGGCAATACCAATTGGATAATGTATATCGTTATTTGTCTGAAGCCTATGCTGGTTATCACTTTGATAAATGGTATGGAATCAATGTAGATGCCGGGATGTTTATGTCTTATATCGGATTGAATTCTTATTATCAGGTAGAAAACTGGGAGTATCAAGCATCATTTACCTCTGATAATACACCGTGGTTTTTTAATGGATTAAGAGTTCAGGTTTTCCCGACTAAGCATTTAAAGCTGGAAGGATGGCTTATTAACGGTTGGCAAAGTTATGGGAAGTTCAACAGTATGCCTGGTTTGGGTGGTAATATAACCTGGTGTCCTAATGAGGCTGTGAAATTGTTGACCAATGATTATTATGGCACTGATGCAGCAGGGTTAAAAAATAGAATCCGTTTTCATTCAGATAACAGTTTACTGGTACGATATTATAATCAGCCTAAATCTAAAGGCATCAGCAGAGCCGCTTTTTCAAGTACCTTTGATATAGGCTTTGAAAGTGGCGACGGAGTTGGAGGATTTAATGGAAATTCTGAAAACCCTTCGCAATATTTCCTTAGTGGTATGGTTTACAACCGCATTTGGTTTAATCAAAATAAAATGGCCTGGACAGTCGGAGGTGGATATATGACAAATCCCGGAAGATATTTAGTATTGTATCCTACAGGTGATGCCAGTCCGCTGCCTAATCCTAACAATCCGACTCAAACTGCAGGAACACATCCTTTTAGTGCTAACCCAGGAGATGAATTTAAAGGATGGGATTGTTCAACCAATTTTGACTTTATGCCTAATCAAAGTATTACCTTCAGAGTAGAGTTTGTTCACAGAGAGTCGAGCGTTCCTTATTTTGCAGGTAGTGGAGGTGTTACGTCTCCAACGGGCTATACTACGACTCCGTTGCCTTCTGACTGGAAACCTGATTTGGTAAAAATGGAAAACAGAATTGTGTTTGCCGTTTTATTTAGAATATAATTTTTTCACCTGTTTGTTTATAAATCCCGGAAGCTTCTATTATGTAGCTTTCGGGATTAGATAGTTTAGAAAAGTATTTATTTTGCAGTTATGGACCAAGAAAAAGAAAATAATGTAAAGCACTTTCTCGATTTAATTCAGAAGTCGCGTAAGGGTAAATTTAAAGTTTACATTGGCATGAGTGCCGGTGTGGGTAAAACTTTTAGAATGCTTCAGGAAGCACATACCTTGATGAAGAAAGGGATTGATGTAAAGATTGGTTATATAGAAACCCATAACCGCAAGGAAACTCATGAACTTTTGGAGGGATTACCTATAATTCCGAGAAGAAGTATTTTCTACAAAGGAAAGCAATTAGAAGAAATGGATGTGCAGGCCATTATTAATCTTCGCCCAGAAGTGGTTATTGTTGATGAATTAGCCCATACCAATATTGAAGGCAGTAAAAATGAAAAACGTTGGCAGGATGTTTTGGAAATTCTTGATGCCGGTATCAATGTCATATCGGCAGTAAATATTCAGCACATTGAAAGTTTGAATGAAGATGTGAAGCAAATCACCGGTGTGGATGTACAGGAAAGGATTCCGGACAATGTGTTGCGTTTAGCCGATGAGGTTGTTAATATTGATTTGACATCAGAAGATTTAATTGCCCGACTAAAAGACGGGAAAATCTACACGGAAGATAAAATAGCTACTGCTTTGAGTAATTTTTTTAAGTCAGACCAAATTCTTCAGCTCCGTGAATTAGCCTTAAAAGAAGTTGCCAGTCAAGTGGTTCGTAAGGTGGAGAATGAAGTACCCAAAAACATAGCTTTGCGGCATGAAAAACTCTTAGCCTGTATAAGCAGTAATGATAAAACGGCTAAAATAGTTATTAGAAAAGCTGCCCGGTTGGCCAGTTATTATAATGGAATATGGTATGTGTTGTATGTAGAAACCCCTAAAGAGAGTTCGGATAAAATTGCATTGGACAAACAGCGCCATTTGATTAATAATTTTAAGTTGGCAGTCCAGTTGGGAGCAGAAGTGATTAAAGTAGAAAATTCTAAAATTACGGACGCTATATTGGAAGTTGTTAAGCAAAAAGAAATTACGACAGTTTGTATTGGTAAACCGCACTTTAATTTATTTAAGGTAATTTTGTCTACTAATGTATTTAACCGATTGCTAAATAGGCTTTCTTCATCAAATATTGATCTTGTAATTCTTTCCTAAATGAGAATAAAAACTAAATTAACCCTTGGTGTAGGTTTACTGTTCTTATTGATAATCATTCTCTCTTTATTGAGTACGTTTTACATTTATTCGATTAAGAAGGATACACAAAACATCCTTAAAGCCAATTATGAAACTTTAGAATATTCCCGAAATATGTTGTTGGCTTTGGATAAAATGAATATCAATAAACAACAATATATTTCTGTTTTTGAAAAAAATCTTACTAAGCAACTTGGCAATATAACCGAAACAGGAGAAGATAAGGCTACTTATGAATTGCGAGATAATTTCAGATACCTGAAAACCGGCAATGCCAATGATAGCTTGAAAGCGGTAATGCATCAAAATATTTTTGAGATTATGAAGCTCAATATGGATGCGATTAAACTCAAGAGTGATGTTGCCAAGAAAACATCAGAAAAAGCCAATATGTGGATTATTATCATAGGTACATTTTGTTTTTTGATTGCTTTTAATTTGCTGATTAATCTGCCTAATAATATAGCAAACCCAATTAAAGAATTGACAGCCAGTATAAAAGAAATTGCGAATAAAAATTATTCCGAAAGGGTGCATTTCCTCAATCACAATGAATATGGTGATTTAGCACGGTCTTTCAATACGATGGCTCAAAAACTTGAAGAATACCACAGTAGTAATTTGTCTAAGCTATTGTTTGAAAAGAAACGATTAGAGACTCTTATCAATACTATGAGTGACCCTATTATTGGTCTTGACCAACAAGGTTTAGTTTTGTTTGTTAATGATGAGGCACTAAAGATTATTGGTTTAAAGCAACAAGAGATCATAGGAAAGAATGTTTCTGTTTTAGCACAAAGTAATGATCTGATTAAAACCTTACTAGAGCATTCCCAAAATTTACATAAGGCAACCCCAATTAAAATTTTTGCTGACGGTAAAGAAAGCTATTTTGAGAAAGAACGTCTAAATATAACCATAACACCCACCGGAGAAGATAAAACCATTGCTATTGGGGATGTTATTATATTAAGAAATATTACCATTTTTAAGGAATTGGATTTTGCCAAGACGAATTTTATTGCTACCGTTTCCCATGAATTGAAAACACCAATAGCCTCTATAAAAATGAGTTTGCAATTACTTGAAAAAGAGGCCAACATAACTGAAGAACAAAAACAATTGATTGAAGGCATAAAAGAAGACAGCCAGCGATTATTGAAAATTACAGGTGAACTCCTTGAAATGTCGAAACTGGAAACAGGAAATATTCAACTCAATATAGAAAAAAGTAATCCAAATCAAATTGTTAATTATGCATCAGAGGCAGTAAAAGTACAAGCTGAACAAAAACATATAAAATTGGTTTTTAATATTGAAGAAAGCCTCCCCAACGTAAAAGCCGATAGTGAAAAGACGTCTTGGGTACTTATCAATTTTTTAACCAACGGAATCCGTTATTCGCCAGAAAACAGCCAAATCACTTTGAAAGTAACAAAAGAGGATAGTTATGTAGTTTTTAAAGTCATTGATACCGGTAAAGGAATTGATAGTAGGTATCTTAATAAAATATTTGACAAGTACTTTCAAATACCTGGTAGTCATAAATCCGGTACAGGTTTGGGACTAGCCATCAGTAAGGAATTTATTGAAGCGCAATCCGGAGTTATAGGCCTAGAAAGCCAGTTGGGCTTAGGCAGCTGCTTTTATTTTAAACTCCCCATAGTGTAATTTATTGCCATTACCACCAAAATGCTTAGTTCAAACATCTCAAATGTATAAAATGGCAAAAATCTTTTGGAATGAATTACATTGTTTACAATGATTAAAAGTAAAAATTAATAGGATTACCTGCGGTGAGCCCTAATAGGGAACTGTACCAAACAAATGCTGATGCCGTGCATCATCCCTTTTTTTATATCCCAAAAACTTAGAAAATCAGGATTACCTGCGGTGAGCCCTAAAGGGGAACTGTAACAAACAAAATGCTGATGCCGTGCATCATGCCTTTTTTATATCCCAAAAACTTAGAAAATCGGGATTACCTGCGGTGAGCCCTAAAGGGGAACTGTAACAAACAAAATGCTGATGCC